>DAIPIF010000282.1:0-2462 GCA_036770925.1 Psychrobacter sp. | reverse complement strand
TATCTGTTATCTACAGTCAGGCAATCTCAAACCCAGTCAATACTTTAAGCCCATACTTTACGCTAATACTCTCAAGCCCATAGGAAATGCCTATCACTATGCCACATTCTGAAAAGCCACATTCTGAAAACTCTCTCGCCGTCACCGACCCTGCATACTTATCTTCTGCCAGTCAGTCTCTTGATAATCACTCGATAGGTGCTGATGCGCCCACCCCAAAGCCGCATTTGATATTGGGGCTAGATTTTGGGGTCAAAAAAATGGGCATGGCGCTCGGTAATAGCCTCACCGAAAGCGCGCGCGCGTTTGATATATTGGCGATGAATAATGGGCAGCCTGATTGGGATAATTTATTGGGCATTATCAAGGTTTGGGGCGTGACCCAAGTCATCGTCGGACTACCACTCAATATGGATGGTAGCCGCTCTATGCTCTCCAAACGCGCGCACAAATTTGCCCGCCGTCTCGCCCATCGCATCATGGAGCAGCACTTGCCCATCGTGGTAAAAATGTGTGATGAGCGTCTAAGCTCAGTTGCCGCCCGTGATATGGCTTGGGAGCAAGGCTGGATTAAGCACGAGCGCGACCCTATCGACGATATCGCCGCTTGTATCTTGCTCTCCACTTACTTTGATAATCCCAATAATGCACTGGCTATTGATACCATAAAAGCGGATTAATACAGCGGATTTATTCAACGGTAGCTTTGATTTTAAAGTATCATCAACGGCCTGATATCTCATACTTTTAAATGGATAAATGACTAACTGCTATGACCATTGTCTCAGACCAAGCCACTCAATATGGTTTTGCCCCGCTGGCTATCGCGCGTATCAAAGGCGCACAGCGCGCCAATAACATTGCCCTTATTATGCTGTATGCGGCAATGCTTGCGTTTATGGTCTTTGGGACTATCGCCAGTATCAAGATGTTTCATGATAATACGCTGCTCTATCGCTTATTTTTTAATCTGCCTTATGTGCTGATTGCGCTAACGATTCCTTTGACCCTTTATGATGCCTTTATTATTTATCGCTATCGCTTGAGCCAATCGTCGATGGTTATCATGACCATTGGGGTATCCACCATCGTGCTTGTGGGTGGCTTGATTTTTGCCGATACCGCGTGGCTTGGATTGTCTTGCTGGCTTGGGGTGGCGTTTTTATTTAAATCAAATTTTAAACGCTTCTTTGACTTTTTGGCAGCGGATGAGGTGACCCAAGATGCGCTTGAAGAGACGGCTGAGCCGCAAGAAAATCCTGTAAAATAAGCATTTAAAAAACCTTCCACTAAAAAACCTGACGACTATGACCACATCCTTATCTGATATCTGTATTCATCATCATTTGGACACTCAAGGACTGATTTGTCCTGAGCCGGTGATGATGTTGCACCGTACTATTCGCCGCGCTGATGGCGGCGAGGTGATTGAGATACTCGCCACCGACCCTGCCACCACTCGCGATATACCTAACTTTTGTCGGCATTTGGGGCACACGCTGGTGCAGCAAGAAGTGCTGGCGGAACAAGTCACTTTAGCGCTTGACCCTGATGAAATAACGGTCGCTGACGATACTAATGCACCACTGAGCGCCACGCTTTATCGTTATTTGGTAAAAAAGAAAAGTGCTTAAACATTTATAATAAAACACACCCTATTCATTCTTAATAAAAAATGACTCTTTATAAAAGGCAGTCCTCGTGTTAACACCCCAAAAACAGTATGTACAGTGGTCCGAAAATAGCAACGGCAACGAAACCTTACATCAAGCGCGCTGGTTATCGCAAAGTAATCATTTGCCGCCTACGCGACTGGTCATCGTCGATGATAAAACGACGGCGGATGAGGCGTATCGTTTGGCGTGCGAGGGCAGCTCCTTACTGTGGCGCGGCGACTTTCATAATGCGCGGCAATTATTGCAAGCGCTGGGTCGGCGTATCGAGCGTACCAATGAGCGCTCCGAGCAACGCAAAAAAAAGAAAGCCACGAATAAATCGGGACAATCGCAGCCGGTATCTTTAGTAATTCCGAACTTATTTCATCAGCAGCGGCAATTGCAAGCGCAGCGCTCACGTATATTAAGCCGTTTACTATTAGAGCTGGATGCCGGTTTTGTCAGCCCATTACGCCGCGCCCCTGATATGAGTGCCGCCTGTATCGCCGCTTTTGGCGAGATGGAGGAGGCGTGCGTGCTGTCGTTTCGGGATTTGCAAGGGGCGCTTGGGGCCGCGCAGTGGCGCGAAAAGGGCGTGCCGATTGAGAATTTAGGCGTATCAGTTTATCCGCATTATGGGGTTTTTGCGCCCACTCGTCATGAGTATGTGCAGCTACTCCTTGATGCGCCATTACCCGCCGTTCATGATGTTGCCTATGATATCGGTACGGGCACCGGTTTACTGGCGATTCTCCTAGCGCAGCGCGGTATCAGGCAAATAATCGCCACCGACTTAAATCAACGGGC
>DAIPIF010000281.1:0-2476 GCA_036770925.1 Psychrobacter sp. | reverse complement strand
ACTTATCCAAAGAGATTCAGCAAAAACAACATGGTAGAAACGTCTAACGCTCTCTCATATCCTCTAAAATCCTTTATAAGAGATACAAAAAATCTGGCGATGATAATAGTCATTGCCAGCTTTTTATGTTCAAATATTGTTTTAAAGTCACCGCGATAGGGTGTCTTATTTTTGCTAAACGTTGAGGTCTTATCCATGAAAAAACGCTTCATTTCCACCGCTCTGCTTGCCACTTTGGCATTGGCAGGATGCGACACCACAGGTACAAATACCAGTGCAGGCAATTCTGTTGGCACCGCAACAGGTATCGGTATGAATGTCTTTAAGAGCGCTGTGGATAATCAGTGCCGTAGTGAGCTTGAAAAACAAAGTGCGTGGCGTATCGCCCGCGTGGCTATGACGGTAGAGCAAGAAGCGGCGGCACAAGATAAAATCTGTGGCTGCGTCAGTGAGCAAGCACCGCAGCAAGTCACTGTGGTTGATATGACCAACGCCGCTATAGATGCCAATTATCGCAAACAGCTCGTGGCTAAAGTGGTGGTAAAATCACTACAGAGCTGCTATACCAGTATCACTAAGTAAGCTGATTGCTTCAATCCATCGCTTACAACCATCGGTTCAAAAATAAGGCGCGTTAATCACTTAACGCGCCTTATTGCTAAATACCCCTAAATCTCTACGTTTAGGCTGAGTCTGCGCTAATACTTATCTGCCTCAGTAATCACCGTATCAGCGCCTAACGCTGCCGCTACCGGCAATACTCTATTGCGGCGAAAATACTTGGAACCACTGCCGATAATATCATTCACGCTCTCAATCAAATCCTCAATCACATCATCATAGATACCATGATAAAGCTCTGTCTGAAACTCAGTAAAGGGATGCTTACGCGCCGCGGCTCTGACATCAGTAATCCCTTCTTTACTATAAAATATGTTGACCGTGCCATCACTGTTCAGCACACAACTGAGGTCGCCGCCATCAATTGTCATCTCGATATGCTGTGGGGTAAAAATATAATCTTCCACATTGAGTAGTTGTTTCTCTATGCCTTTTTTAAATAATGCTTTGACATCCATAATCGTGATACTCCGTGTGGTTTATACTCTAAAAAGAGCTGAAATGAGAAAGGATTATCAGCTAAAAAAGTAGCCGCCTTCTTTATTGATTTATCTTATAAGAATAGCAGATTTTTTTAAGAGGCAATGTGTAAAACTGTGTTTGTGGTTGGTAAGGTCATAACCCCAGTTTTAATCCCTATCACTAAAAACAGTAGAGCCCGTCAGCTCAGCTACTCTACGCTTTAAACGGCTCAACTTAAGACAGCTTTACAACAAATGCGCCTTTAATTCTAGCACCTTATCACGGGTTTTTGCCGCCTCCTCAAACTTCAAGTCGCGCGAGAATTGTTTCATTAATTTCTCTAAACGATTAATCTCTTTGGCGAGTAAGTCAGGACTGCGTAAAATACTGATATCAACATCAGGCAGATTGCTTTTGACTGCAATGGCTTGATTATCATTGGCATCCAAATTTTCACCGGTATCGATTTTATCGGTGACATTTCGGCGGGCACCTTTTGGGGTGATATTATGCTCAAGGTTAAAGGCGACTTGTTTTTCACGGCGACGGTCGGTCTCATCAATCGCTTTTTGCATACTGTTGGTGATACGGTCGGCATAGAGAATCGCTTTACCATTGATATGCCGTGCCGCACGCCCGATGGTCTGAATCAGCGCCCGCTCAGAGCGCAAAAAGCCTTCCTTATCAGCGTCAAATATCGCCACCAAGGACACTTCGGGCAAATCCAAGCCTTCACGCAGCAAGTTAATACCGACCAGCACATCATAGACGCCCGTACGCAGCTCATGGATAATTTGCATGCGCTCAAGGGTGTCAATATCGGAATGCAAATAAGCGACTTTGACGTCGTATTCTTTGAGATAACTGGTCAAATCCTCTGACATGCGTTTGGTCAAAGTGGTAATTAGGATACGCTCATCCTTTTCGCGGCGTTTGGTAATCTCCGATAGCACATCATCGACTTGGGTGAGTACGGGGCGAATCTCAATCTCAGGGTCAATCAAACCAGTCGGGCGTACCACTTGTTCAACCACTTGCTCGCTATGCTCAAGCTCATACTGCGCAGGCGTGGCGCTGACATAGATAGTCGTCGGCTTGATGCGCTCCCACTCTTCAAACTTCATCGGGCGATTGTCCATCGCGCTTGGCAAACGAAAGCCGTAATTAACGAGGTTTTCTTTACGCGAGCGGTCACCTTTATACATCGCGCCCACTTGCGAGACCGTCACATGCGACTCATCAATGAACAACAGCGCATCCTCGGGGATATAATCAAACAAAGTCGGCGGCGCCTCCCCTGCTGGGCGACCTGATAAGTGCTGTGAGTAGTTCTCAATGCCATTACAGTAGCCGAGCTGCTGAATCATCTCAAGGTCATACTGGGTACGCTCTT
>DAIPIF010000280.1:0-2491 GCA_036770925.1 Psychrobacter sp. | reverse complement strand
AAAACCAACCAAAATGCGATGAAAATGGCTGAAATCATCGTCAATAATGCGCGGCCTCAGCTGCTAGAGATATACCCAAACATCATCTATGACGGCGAGACGGTGGCATCTGAGAACCAAATTAAAAATGTAAAAACCTATGCTGAGCCGCTGACCGCTGAGTTATTAGATAGGCATAGAGCGTTTTTTCACGGTCAAAAGCTATAAGTTCTAATTTTTGAAGTTAAAACCAAGGAATATCCCTATGCAGTTATCAACCAAATTATCTCCAAAAAAATACGATGTAGTGGTAGTGGGTGGTGGCATTGTCGGCCTTGCCAGCGCTTATGCCGCGGTGAAAAAAGGGCTGAGTGTGGCACTGGTTGAGCGTGAGTCACAAAATAAAGATGCGTCGGTACGTAACTTCGGTTTTGTCACCGTCAGTGGGCAGCAACGCGGCGCACATTGGCAACGAGCTATGCATACGCGTGATGTCTGGGCAGATGTAGCACCCAAAGCAGATATCGAGGTGGCACATCGAGGCCTGCATATGCTTATTCAACGCCCAGAAGCGATGGAGGTCGCTGAAGCTTTTTTACAAACAGAGATGGGCGCGTCTTGTCGATTACTGACGCAAGCTGAAATAGCTACAAATGCCCCTTATCTTAAAGACGGCTTGGGGGTGCTGTATAGCCCTCATGAGCTTAGAGTCGAGTCAAAAACCGCTATCGGTAAATTGGCCAACTGGTTACATCAAGTGCACGGCGTAGATTTTTATAATAAAACCACTGTGCAATCGATTGAACTAACTATGATTTATACCAGCCGAGGTACGCTGCAAGCAGAGCATTGTGTGGTCTGTCCCGGTGCAGATTTTCATAGCTTGTATCCTGAGACGTTAGCGCAGGCGCAGGCCAAACTTTGCACACTCAATATGATGCGCGTCATGCCAAAAAAACCATTTAAGCTAAATGCCGCGGTGATGTCGGATTTAAGCTTTGCTCGCTATGATGGCTTTGCCCAATTACCTGAAGCAAAAGGGTTAATCTCTTTATTAGACGATGTCCAGTCAGCTGAGCGCAAAGCAGGCGTCCATCTGATCGTGGTGCAATCCGCTGACGGCTCTCTCATCATTGGTGATAGCCATGACTATAGCGATAGAGAGCTGCCATTTAGGGATGTGCGTCTTGATGATTTAATCGTTAACGAGTTTCATCAAGTGATGGGTATTGGCGAGATTGACATCGTCCAGCATTGGCTAGGTGTCTATCCTAGCGCAGACGATGTGGTGTTTAAAGCCACTCCAGAAAAAGGCGTGGTTGTCGGCTCTGTCACTGGCGGCACTGGTGCCTCGACAGGATTTGCATTTGGTGAAGAATTAATTGATCTAGTATTGGAGTCAAAATAATGAGTACAGATATGGGTGGTGTTAAAGGGAAGTTTGAGCATATTAAGCTATGCGTGTTTGATATGGCAGGCACCACGGTCAATGAAGACAATTTGGTGTATAAAACGGTACGTGATGCGATCAATCAAGCGCTTAGCGAGGACGGTAAAACAAATCAACAAGTTGATTTAGATATTTGCTTAGAATTCGGCGCTGGCAAGGAAAAACGCCAAGCCATTAATGACATACTAAATGAATTGAATATCGCGAAAGATGATGTTGAAACACTTACCGATACCGCATTTACGATATTCAAAACCCGATTGGCAAAGGCTTATACCGCAGAGACTTTGGCACCCTTTGATGGGATGTTGGCCTTATTTGATAAGCTAAAAGCCAGTGGTAGAACAGTGGTTTTAAATACGGGCTACGATGCAACCACTGCCAAAAAAATCTTAGCTATTTTAGGGTGGTCAGTGGATAATGAGATCGATGCACTAATTACAGCTGATGATGTGACTAATGGTCGCCCTGCGCCAGATATGATGACACTCGCGATGGACAAATTTGGTATTGAGGATTCGCAGAAAGTATTAAAAGCAGGGGATAGTGGGGTCGATATCGAAGAAGGCAAAAATGCCAATTGCGGTTTATGCGTAGGCGTATTAACTGGCGCACAAACAAAAGAGCAGCTTGAGACATCCTCGCCAGATATCGTATTGGCTAAATTGACTGATTTGGCTCAGCTGATTTAACAACCGAGACCTAATATTCAGCACCTCACCTAAGTAAACTCTCGATTAAGAAAAGCTTGGTGACACTCATCTTAGCCTCAAGGACAGTATCGATAAATCATTGCATAAGCTGCTTTTGGAAGTTTTGGATGTCATCAAAGCTATTTATGCTATCAACCATCACGTGCCAGCATTGCTTCCTTTAACGACATTTCTGGTTTGAACGTTGTATCAGATATAAGTTATTGCCATCGCCATGGTGCGTGACCTTGATGGATATAGACTGTTTGGCTAAGAAGTAATAACTACATACAATAGCTGCTTAAAGAACTTGAAGTAATGCGAGGTGATGTCTAAATACAGTGATTAGTATACTAAGATTGGTGCGCCC
>DAIPIF010000279.1:0-2493 GCA_036770925.1 Psychrobacter sp. | reverse complement strand
CCTGAATGGCGCGCCAAGTTCGATAGTTTTGGATTGGCATTGGGGTTTTTACGTAATAACAGTGCCATACGTCCAATGGCATGTACCAAAGTGGCATTAGCTGCCGCAGCAAGCTCTGCGCCAATGATATCGCGTTCTTCTTTAGTACCAGCGGGCAATTTTACTTTGATAAGCTCATGATCTGACAAGGCGCGATCAATCTCTTCAGTGATATTTGCAGTAATGCCTTTATTACCAATCATAACGATAGGTTTAAGGTCATGACCAATACCTTTTAGACGTTTAATAGTAGCGTTATCGAGTTCCATAATGTTCCTAAGCGTGAGTAAAAATAAAAATTAGAGTGAATTTATAATGGTGTCGATAGACATTATAAATAATCTATGACTATCTTGCATGAAATCGGCGGGATTGTGGACGATTTTACGTGATGAAAATGTTAAACTGCGTATCTTGGCGCATTATAAACATAACTGCGTAAGAAAGCTGCTAAATCATGGCAATGCCAAGCAATTTAAGTCATTTTAAGGCACTGGGTTGTAGTTAGTCTCATCAACCGCATATATAGCCTAAGTCATATCATTCTCATGAGTATCTATTATAAACATTGAAAGCTTTTGACACTAAACCGTATCAAAATTATAAATACTAAGCGCAGAATAAATCGCTAAAGCGTGGCAATGGTATCTTGAGTAGCAGTCGCCATCATGAATAAGCAATAGGAGCAGGTATTTTGGTCACACGTATTGAAAATAAAAAACTGTCAAAAAGCAGTAGTGCTTGGATGCAGGAGCATCTTGACGATCCTTATGTGAAAAGAGCCCAAAAAGACGGTTACCGTGCTCGCGCTGCTTATAAATTGCTTGAGATTAATGAGAAAACCAATCTAATCAAAAAAGGCATGATTGTCGTTGATTTGGGTAGTGCGCCGGGTAGTTGGTCGCAAGTTGCCGGTCAACTGGTTGGCGAAAAAGGGGTGTTGATTGCCTCCGATATTTTGCCCATGGACACCTTGCCTGATGTCACCTTTATTCAGGGTGATTTCCGTGAAGCAGAAGTGTTCGAGCGTATTATGGCAGAAGTAGGCGATAGGCAAGTGGATGTCGTGCTATCTGATATGGCACCGAATACCGCGGGCAATAGTGCCATCGATCAGCCGCGTATGATGTACTTATGTGAGCTGGCTATCGACTTTGCGCTAGAGACTTTGCCTGCAGGCGGCGCGCTGATTATGAAAATATTTGAGGGTGAGGGTTCACAAGAGCTGCGTAAGCAAATACAGCCCAAATTTAGCAAGATTCGCAGTATTAAACCAGCAGCCTCGCGCGCCCGTTCAAAAGAGATGTTTTGGATTGCTATTAAATAGCGAGTTATTTCAATGGCTTATGTATAATATATGTTTTATAATAGTGTCTTCAGTAGGTACTTATGAACAAGCAATAACTGCTACAATTGTTAACTGAATAAACCCTCATTATGCTTGAATTATGCAAGCTAAAACCACATAACATGCTATATTAACTTTGTTTTAAGCATTCGTGTTAAGCAAAGTCGTCTGACAATAAATGGCTTATTTACCTAACCATCGGTTTTTAAGACCTTTATAGGCGTCATGTGTTTAGTAAACACACCAATAAGTAAGGGATGGGAAAACTTGTGAGCGACATGGTAAAAAATACCTTATTGTGGCTGGTGGTAATCGGCATTTTGGTGCTGGTGTTTAGTGGCTTTGATAAATCATCTGAGCCAGATAGCCTTAACTATTCTGAATTTGTGACCGCTGTGTCAGAAAATCAGATAGCCAGTGTTGAAATTGACGGTGAACAAATCACCGGCGAGAAGAAAAATGGCTCAACGTTTGAGACCATTAGACCCGCTGTAGCCGATGAGCAGCTGATGCCATTGCTACGCGAAAATGCAGTGGCTGTCGAAGGCACTGCGCCTAAACGCCAAAGCGTATTGATGCAATTGCTGATTGCCAGCTTCCCAATCTTATTGATTATTGGTTTGTTTTTGTTCTTTATGCGCAATATGCAAAGCGGTGCAGGCGGTAAAGGCGGTGGTCCGATGAGCTTTGGTAAATCAAAAGCCAAAATGCTGACCGAAGACCAAATCAAGGTCAACTTTGATGACGTGGCTGGCTGTGAAGAGGCCAAAGAAGAAGTGGTCGAAGTCGTTGAGTTCCTGCGTGACCCTGATAAATTTACCAAACTGGGGGCGACAATTCCACGGGGTATCTTGATGGTTGGTCCGCCAGGTACGGGTAAGACGCTACTCGCACGCGCCATCGCTGGTGAAGCAAAAGTACCGTTCTTCTCGATTTCAGGTTCTGACTTCGTTGAGATGTTCGTCGGTGTGGGTGCCTCTCGTGTACGTGATATGTTTGAGCAGGCGAAGAAAAGCGCGCCTTGTATTATCTTTATTGATGAGATTGATGCGGTCGGTCGTCATCGTGGCTCTGGTATGGGCGGCGGTAATGATGAGCGTGAGCAG
>DAIPIF010000278.1:0-2514 GCA_036770925.1 Psychrobacter sp. | reverse complement strand
GCAGAGCAGCTCTTGCCACAGACAGGCATGTTTAGTTTGACGACGCCCAAAGTGCCCAAAGCACGCGCACGTAAACCCAAAACTGAGCATAAAAAGCCCACGCAAGCAGAAAAGCTCGCCACGGATAATGAGAGCACGGATAGCAATAACGCCGCTCATGACGCCTCAGATAGCGACAGCTAATCAGGGCTTAGGCTTAGGCTTAGCATAACGTCTTCCTAAAAAAATCCCCGACACTTAACGTATCGGGGATTTTTATTTTAGAGTCCTCATAAGCGCTCAAGCTTACTCGGTAGCAGCATTATCACCATGGCGCATTTTATTGATTACTGTAAGAACAGCCACCGTTACCGCTCCGAGAATGAGACCTACCAAACCATTGAGTAACATGGTGGTGACACTCTCAAATATACCCGTCAGATGTGCCAAATCCTCTACCCCATGATGCAAAAACCCAATCCCATGCACCAAAATACCACCGCCCACTAAAAACATCGCAAGCGTACCGGCAATTGATAAAAACTTCATTAATTTAGGCGCGGCGGTAAATAAAAACTGACCTACTTTTTGATTAAAATCACCTGATTTTTGCATCAAATACAGCCCTAAATCGTCTATTTTGACGATACCCGCCACCAAACCATATATGCCAATGGTAATCACCACCGCAATGATAGTCAGTACTAGGCTTTGCTGTAGCAAGCTCGCCCCTGCGGCAGTGGCAGCGCCTAACGCAATCACGATAATCTCAGCCGATAAAATAAAATCGGTACGCACCGCACCTTTTATTTTACTTTTCTCCAAAGCCACCAAATCTATATCGTCGGCATTGGCTTGTAGGCGGGCATGTTGTCCTTCATCATGAGGCAAAAGATGCGGCCAAAATCTATGAATGACCTTTTCTGCGCCTTCATAAGATAAATATAAACCACCACACATCAATAAAAAGGTGACTAAAGGCGGATAAACCGTACTGATTAATAAAGCGGCGGGCACTAAAATCAGCTTATTAATAAACGAGCCTTTGGCAACTGCCCAAATAACCGGCAGCTCACGATTGGCTTTGACCCCCGAGACCTGTTCGGCATTGAGCGCTAAGTCGTCCGCCAAAACGCCCGTGGTTTTTTTTGCCGCCACTTTAGTTAGGGCGGAGACATCATCTAAAATGAGGCTGATATCGTCGAGTAACACCAATAAGCTACCACCTGCCATGTACATTCCTCATTATTTACGCTTATAGAAGTGGATGACTCTACAAATGATACGTTTGAATAAGCATCAAAATATCATCTATTGTCATACCTGAATGGGTTTAGCTTACGTCGCTATCAAAGGGGATAACATAGTCAAAATGTAGTTTATCTTATGATTTTAGTGATGGAGTTTTGCTTATCGCCAGAGTGCTTATTTACGCGGCAAAAGGGTGGGTTTTGGCAGTCATTCAATAAAATATGTTAATATATAATCAATTGCCCTCAACCCAACCTAAATCATTTCTAAAACATACCGTGCATACATCGGTTTAAAACATAGTACTTAAAATATAGTATCTAAAACATTGAATACGGGTTGAGTGCTTATCCCACCTCAATGCCTGACCACGCCTTTATAGAGATATATATCGCAACATCATGATTAGGCTGCACCGCCTATAGGAAATATTATATGTCATTTTCTCGTTTTACTGTCAAAAACCCTCTGACTAAACCCAAACGTCATCAATTATCGCACGCCATAATGACCAGCCTATTAGTCATCGTCGCCGCTGGGTGCTCGAACAATGCCGCTGATGCGACCAGTAATACCAATACCATCAATAGCGTCACCACCAAAGCGGTGAGTACCGATAGCGATCAAGCCGTGGTCAAGGCGCTGCAAGCCAACTTGCAGGCGTCTGGGATTGAAGAAAAAATCCTCTCCGCAGTGCCGACAGATATGGAGGGGATGTATTGGGTCAGCGCTGAAGGTCTGCCGTCTTTTTTTACTGATAAATCAGGCAAACATATTATTCAAGGGCAAATTATCGCCGTCGGTGAAGATATACCCGTGGATATCAGTGCCGCATTAGTCGCGAGTAGCGCCCAAAAAGCGCTGCAAGCGGTCGATAAAAAGAATATGATTATTTATCCCGCTACAGGCGAAACCAAGTCGGTGGTGTATTCCTTTACCGATGCTGATTGCCCTTATTGCACCAAGCTGCATGAAGAGATGGCGGAGATTAATGCGCTAGGGATTGAGGTGCGTTACTTGGCATGGCCGCGCAGTGAGCCTAGTGTGCCCAAGATGGAAGCGATTTGGTGTAGTGAAGACCGAGTCAGCGCGATGGATCAGGCAAAAATGGGCGGCAATGTGATAGCGCCTACTTGTAAAAGTCCGGTTCGCGAGCATATGGCGCTGGGGATGGCACTAGGGGTGCGTGGTACGCCGGCTATTTTTACCGAAACGGGTGAGCAAGTCGGTGGTTATTTACCAGCGGCAGAATTGGCGCGCGCGGTTGGCATTAGCTAAGTCGCA
>DAIPIF010000277.1:0-2516 GCA_036770925.1 Psychrobacter sp. | reverse complement strand
AGGGGACAGAGGGATCTGAACCCACGATCAAGGAGTTGCAGTCCAGTGCATTACCACTTTGCTATCCAGCCAATCAAGGTCGACTATATTAGCAAAAATATTTTAAATTACAAGGGTTATTTTCATATAATAAGGATTATTTAGCATTATTATTATATTTATCGGCTTTTATGGGTGCAGCCGCCTTGCTAACGACTAGGTTTTTGCTAGCGAGGCAGGTACAATACGGTGATTAATTGGCAGTCATTGATAATGCCGATGTGCTAATCAAATTGCCAGTCGTTTTTATTCTCATTATTGCTATTGTAACCATTACGGAGTCATTATGTCTGCCACTTTATTGGACGGTACCACACTTGCAAAACAAATCGAAACCTCGCTACAAAGCCGCGTTGCCGCTATCAAAGCCAAAACAGGGCGTACCCCGAGCCTAGCGACGATATTGGTGGGCGAAGACCCTGCTTCAGCGACTTATGTGCGTATGAAAGGCAACGCTTGCAAGCGCGTGGGTATGGACTCTATCAAGGTTGAGATGCCAAGCACTACCACCACCGAGCAGCTTATCGCTAAGATTGATGCGCTCAATAATGACCCTGATGTCCACGGTATTTTACTGCAGCATCCGGTACCGGCTCATATCGATGAGCGTGCCTGCTTTGAGCAGATTGACTTAGCAAAAGATGTCGATGGCGTTACCAGTTTGGGCTTTGGGCGCATGAGCATGCAGCAGCCCGCCTATGGCTCTTGTACGCCGCAAGGCATTATGCATATCCTCAATCATTATGATATTGAGCTGGCAGGTCGTGAGGCTGTAGTGGTGGGACGTAGCGCTATTTTGGGTAAGCCGATGGCGATGATGCTATTAAATGCCAATTGTACGGTGACCATTTGCCATTCAAAAACCAAAGATTTGGCGGCGCATATTCAGCGTGCAGATATCATCGTTGGGGCAGTTGGGGTGCCTGAATTAATCAAAGCGGAATGGATCAAAAAAGGCGCGATTGTCATTGATGCCGGCTTCCATCCGACTGCTAACGGCGGCGTCGGGGATGTCGAATTGCAAGGTGTTGAGCAGATTGCCAGTGCTTATACGCCAGTACCGGGTGGGGTTGGACCGATGACGATTAACACGCTGATACGCCAAACCGTTGAGGCTGCTGAAAAATCAGCGGGCTTAGCGGTTGAGTAAGCTTATTTAATAAGCTATCTAAGGCATGCAATAAGAAAGTTCAATAGACGCTAAAGTAGTGGCAATAAAAAAGGGCTTATCAAATAAGCCCTTTTTTATGGTTAAAATTTGTCTTATAACCACCCAAGACGTTTAAAATTATAATATAAATAACTACACAAAGAGATAATAATCAGCATAATGATAAAGTAGGAATATTGCCAATGCAGCTCGGGCATAAAGTCAAAGTTCATCCCATAAATACCCGCAATAGCCGTGGGTACTGCCAAAATACCTGCCCATGCCGCAAGCTTACGAACCACCTCGTTCTGTCCCATATTGACCATCGCCATATAGGTATTCATCACCACGCTGAGCATCTCGTTGAGTCCATTGATAGCATCTAATGAGTGCAATAAATGGTCGTTGATATCACGAAAATAAGGGCGTGCCGCTTGTGAAAATGCCGAGCCCAAATCACTCTTTTTATGATTGATAAAAAAACTACAAATATCTTGGACGGGTAAAATAACCGCGCGCATATGTACCAGCTGTGATTTTAATTCATACAGGTTTTGTAAGGTATTTTTATTAAACTCATAAGTAAAAATATGCCGTTCTTGCTCACGCAAATAGCTGCCTAAACGGTCGGTAATGGGCATATAGTTATCGACGATAAAATCAAGAATGGCATGTAAAACAAATATCGGTCCCATACGCAGCTTTTCAGGACGGCGATGACAGTGCGCGCGTACGGGCGCATAAGAGTTTGACGGACCATTACGAATGGTAATCAGATAGTTTTTGCCCATAAATATCGCAGTGGTACCGTAGCGGATAATATTATCCTCCAGCATAGCGGTACGCAGCATCACAAAGATCATATCATTATCATAACTCTCCACTTTGGAGCGCTGATGATCGGCAAAGGCATCCTCAATTGCCAGCTCATGGAGTCCAAAAGCATCTTGTACTTTGACCATCGTTTCAAGGCTTGGGTCATACAGTCCTAGCCAAATAAACTGCCCATTATTCATCAAGGCTCTGCTGACATCGCCTAATGCCACTTGCTCAAGCTGCGCCCCTGTTTTGCGCGAATACGCATAACAGTTGACCACTTCATCCGCGCTGGTAAATTCAATATCTTCATAGCGCTCAGAATCGGGGTCATAGACCGTCATCGTCTCGATGATGTCCTCTTGGGTGGTATCTGCATCGCCATAGATATAGCTGTCATAATCCACTAAATACGAGCGCTCCTCGCCCGTCACCAAATGAATATTACTGAGGTTACTTATATTAGTATCAGGGGCGATACGAGTGGCTATTTTGGCGGATAGATCGTCTT
>DAIPIF010000276.1:0-2517 GCA_036770925.1 Psychrobacter sp. | reverse complement strand
TTTTTCATGGCATTAGCGATTGCTTTATCACTGCGCTTCATGGCTTCTCTATAGAATTTATCGGCGCGTTGATATGCTTTTCTAATCGCCGGATTGCCAGAGTTGAGCGCAAACGCCGCTATATCATCATCAACCGCTTTGCGTAAATCACCTATGGCTTTTGAGGCTGCACCTTTACCGCCTACGCCAAGCTCGCTTGCAAGGCTGCCAAGTCTTGATCGTAACTGTCGCATGTTGCCAAAATCTTTAGGCTTAGCGTCATCAAGCAAGTTTGCTTGAATATCTTTAAGCTCTTTTAGGATAACGTCATCAGGTGATAGTGATGCGGCTTGCTCATCAAGTGCTTGCGTAAGCCTTGCTTGCGTGTTGGTAGGTGTGACAATATCATCACCGCTTTTCTTAACGAGGTCATCGACTTTATCATAAAGGCGTGACGCAATATTACTTTCGTTAAACGCCCTAACCTCGGCGCTTGCTTGCAATATACGCCCCGTGTCATCACCTGCCGATTCAACGACATTGATAACACGCGCCGCATTTCTATCTCCTGCTGCGGCAGCCGCTTTTATTTGTGGCAGCTTCTCATAATCTGCGTTGGTCATGGCTTGCTTTAGTTTGCCAGCCGTTTTGCTAGTGGCCTTAACTGCGGCTTTGTTCTGCGCCTCTCTAAAGCCTCCCATGCCTAAGACTGGTACTTGCTCAAGTGCGACTTCTGCGCGACCTGTAAACGCACCTCGGTTAATATCACCTACAGACGTTGGCACATCAAACTGTTTACCTAAGTCGTCAATCTCTTTGTACGCCGGTGCAAGGTTGCCTTTTTTGGCATTGATTAGCTTTGTTGCCGCCTTGCCAACACCGCGAGCGACATACTCACCACCCGCCTGACCTACTGCGCTACCAATGGCGCTACCTAGCACGTTCTTGCCGCGCTGGTCTGCATCTTCTGCATATCGTGCGCCGCCAATAACCGCACCAACCAAACCTTGTTGACCTGCACGTATTGGCAATGTTGCACCGCCGCCGCCCAATAAATAAGCGGGTAATGTTGCTGCCATTTCAGTGCCGCCGCGCACAAAGTCACCGCCACCACGACCACCTGCGATACGCAAGCCATCTACCGCATCATTGGCTTGCTCATACTCTTTGTTGTAGCGGTCATAAGCATTGGTATCTAAGTCGGTGCCAAATACTTTATTTACGCCGCTATTGATTTTATCAGCGACATATTTATTACCCTGCACAATACCAGCGCCCGCATCTGCCAAGCCCATCGCCGCACTTGCCGCTTGAGATTTAACCGTATCAAGCACCGATGGATTGGTTTTAACACTACCTGCTTCACGACTGCCTTTTGCGCGACTTGCATCAAGCCCAAAAAACTTAGCGGCGTCCTCAAGCGGCGTTTGCGAGCCGTCATCGACATAGCTATCAACTAAGGCTTGCATATTCTGCCCCAGTTTGTCTTTACGCTTTAGCAGCTTAATCATTATTTCTTGGCCGCCAAGCGTTTTGCCTTGTGATTTAGCTTGCTTTTGCCATGCGTTGACTAAGTTTGTCACCAGCTCTTTTTTAATGGCTGCCATTTTTCTACCTCTTAAATTTGCTGAGGCTCAAGCTCAGGCATGGGGTTTGATTCGTTATTGGCCTGTAATTGCTCAATCGGTACGCGCTCAGGTCGCGCAAATTGCGTTTGCAATTCAGCAATAGGCACTCTATCGGGTCGCTCAAACACGCTAGGCGCTTGCTCAGTCGCTTGAAGTTGCGATATAGGTATTCGCTCAGGACGTTCAAACAATGGCTGCTCAGCGCCTTGTAATTGCGAAATTGGCACACGCTCAGGACGTTGAAAGACGCTAGGCTGTTCCATTGCTTGCAATTCACTGATAGGCACACGATTAGGTCGTGAAAACTGCTTTTCTTGCGCCTGTAATTCAGCAATAGAGATACGCTGTGGGCGCTCAAATTGTGGTTGCGCTTGCGATGGTCCAATCTTGCCACCTAAAAACCGATTGACCGTTTGCCATGATTTTGTAGGTTGGCTATAACTTGCGGGCGCTGTTGGTAATGACGCCCATGTTGGCCCCGCTTTTCTAACCGCGCCTTGCATATCGCCTTTTAAAATACGGCCTAACGCACCATTTTGAGCAAGTAGTGCAACCGCCGCAATATCTTGGCTTTGTGGCCCGAAGTCTTTTAAGCCGTACTGACGCGCCAAGCCGTCCCACGTACCGCGCAAAAACTGATAGCGACCTGCTGCACTGGTTTTGTTTGTCTTGCCGTTTTTCTGCTTAAAGGTTTTCGAGTATCGCGGGTGGTCGTTTAAACTGGATAAGCGACCACCGCCAAACGCTGTACGATAGCCGTTACCCTCCGTGCCCTCAGTATGCGCGATAAGGTTAAGAAATTGACGTACATTAGGATTTTGAAGGTATTTTTCTAATTGCGCCCTTGTTGCCATAGCTCACCACCTAAAATAAATCATTGGTTTTTACGGGCTTGGTTTTCTTAGCCGCT
>DAIPIF010000275.1:0-2557 GCA_036770925.1 Psychrobacter sp. | reverse complement strand
GCTACCGTAAAGATTTAAAAGAAGAGCTACGCATCTTTGAAGAAGCGGCTCGTGGTCGTATTGGTAACTTGCTTGACGGTCAAAAAGTCAGTGGCGGTTCTGGTCTAAAAGCCGGTACGGTGATGGCATTGGCTGATATGAAAGATATGAGCCTTGAGACTCTGCTTGATATTCAGCCAGTCGAAGAAGAAATCTCTGAGCGTCTCACCCAAATCGCTGAGTATTTGGTTGATAAGCAAAAAGATATCGATAGTAAGTTTGCTGAGAAAAAACGCAAATTAACTGCAGGGGACGACTTGCAGCATGGTGTCCAAAAAATCGTTAAGGTGTATCTAGCGGTGAAGCGTCGTATCCAGCCAGGTGATAAAATGGCGGGTCGTCATGGTAACAAAGGGGTAGTATCGCGCATTATGCCGGTTGAAGACATGCCTTATGATGAGCATGGCAACACCGTTGATATCGTCCTGAACCCGCTAGGCGTACCGTCACGTATGAACATCGGTCAGGTACTCGAGACCCATTTAGGAATGGCTGCGAAGGGTTTGGGCGAAAAAATCGAAGGCATGCTCAAAGCCAAAGCCGCTATCAAAGATTTGCGTGATTTCTTAGACCAAATCTATAACAAAGTGGGCGGCGAGCAAGTTGATTTAGACAGCTTAACGGACGATGACATCATGGCGCTAGCCGCTAACTTACGCGGCGGTGTCCCTATGGGTACGGCAGTGTTTGATGGCGCGCATGAGCATCAAGTTAAAGACTTGCTTGAGCTTGCGGGTATGGATCGTGATGGTCAGCAGACCTTATATGATGGTCGTACGGGTCAGAAGTTTGACCGTAAAGTCACCGTTGGCTATATGTATATGCTGAAGCTTAACCACTTGGTTGATGACAAAATGCACGCGCGTTCTACCGGTTCTTACTCACTGGTCACGCAGCAGCCGCTCGGTGGTAAAGCGCAGTTCGGTGGTCAGCGTTTCGGTGAGATGGAAGTGTGGGCACTAGAAGCTTATGGCGCCGCTTATACCTTGCAAGAGATGCTCACTGTGAAGTCGGATGACGTTGAAGGTCGTACGCGTATGTATAAAAACATCGTTGATGGCGAGCAGTATATGGATCCTGGTATGCCTGAATCGTTCAACGTATTGACCAAAGAAATCAAATCATTGGGTATTAATATTGAGCTAAAACAAACCAACTAAGTAAAATTTTGCTTAGTGACTCGCTAAAGGCAGCACGCAGGATTGCGGCTGCTTTTAGGTATTTATCTCAACCCTATTCATTGCCTTCATTCATCTCATTGGCGTGACATTATCAGCGCAGCAGATGATTATAAAGATAACGGAGAAGCAACTTGAAAGATTTACTCGATATCATGCAAAGCCCTACTGCGGGCAGTAATCATGAGTTTGATAGTATCCAAATTACCCTAGCGTCGCCTGATGTGATCAAATCATGGTCACATGGTGAAGTTAAAAAACCAGAAACCATTAACTATCGTACCTTTAAGCCTGAGCGTGATGGTCTATTCTGTGCCAAAATCTTTGGCCCTGTAAAAGACTTTGAATGTCTATGTGGTAAGTATAAGCGCCGTAAGTTCCAAGGCGTTATTTGCGAAAAATGTGGCGTAGAAGTCACCACTGCTAAAGTGCGTCGCGACCGTATGGGTCACATTGACTTAGCGAGCCCTGTGGCGCATATTTGGTTCTTAAAATCATTACCAAGCCGTATCGGTTTACTTCTAGACATGACCCTACGTGATATCGAGCGTGTGCTTTATTTTGAAAGCTATATCGTCACGGAGCCGGGTTTAACGTCTTTAGAGAAATATCAGCTGCTAGATGATGAAGATTATTACAAAGCCCTTGAAGAGTTTGGTGATGAGTTCATCGCCAAGATGGGTGCTGAAGCGGTGCAAGACCTGTTAAAAGATATCGATTTAGACGTTGAGATTGATGAGATTCGTGAAGCGATTCCGCAAACGGGTTCTGAAACCAAACTCAAAAAAATGTCGAAGCGTCTTAAATTGCTAGAAGCGTTCCGCGACTCGCATAACAAGCCTGAATGGATGGTGATGAATATTCTGCCGGTTTTACCGCCAGATTTGCGTCCCCTAGTACCACTAGAAGGTGGGCGTTTTGCCACTTCAGACTTGAACGACTTGTATCGCCGCGTTATTAACCGTAATAACCGTCTTAAGCGTCTATTAGAGCTCAGTGCGCCTGATATCATCGTACGTAACGAAAAACGTATGCTGCAAGAGTCCGTGGATGCGCTGCTTGATAACGGTCGCCGTGGTCGTGCCATTACCGGTAGTAATAAGCGTCCACTCAAATCTTTAGCCGATATGATTAAAGGTAAGCAAGGTCGTTTCCGTCAAAACTTACTCGGTAAACGTGTTGACTACTCGGGTCGTTCAGTCATCGTGGTCGGTCCCACCCTACGTCTGCATCAGTGTGGTCTACCGAAGAAAATGGCACTTGAGCTGTTCAAGCCATTTACTTACAACAAACTATTGTCTCATGGTTTAGCAACGACGATTAAAGCTGCTAAAAAGATG
>DAIPIF010000274.1:0-2558 GCA_036770925.1 Psychrobacter sp. | reverse complement strand
AATTTAACGAAACCGTAAACAGAGAACTTCATCACCGCATAGGTGACTTAGAAATACCTAGTGAGTAAGGTTTTATGACCAAGCACCTTCATCACCGCATAGGTGACTTAGAAATTAGCGCGTCAAGCTATAAACCGCCCCAATATTGTCGAAGACTCAACTTTCTAAGAGATGACGACAATGAAAACACGACACCCCCGAGATTAAAGAACGCGCCGTTTGACCGCTGCTTCACCTGAACTAGAACTAGAACGGTATTGTTAATGGCTATATGACTGACTAAACCACCAAAATCTCTAAAAAAAACCTCTTAAAATCCGCTTTAGCATGGATTTAAGAGGTTTTTATTTTTAACGCTTTTTTATCGGTACTTTTGAAAACTAAAAGGACGTACGACGATAATTACGGTATTTAGGTAACCAGAAATTAGCTTTTAAACGACGTTCTAAATTTTCTATCGTGATAGGTAGGGCCAATTTATCTTCAACCGCTTGTAATGCCACGGCATAGGCGATTTCTTCACTGATTTCTCTAATCACTCTAATGGGCGGTAATATTGCCCCCGGCGCCTTCTCGTACTGCACTGATATATCCGCCAGTGCTTGGCTTGCCGCCATTAACATATTATCACTGATGCCCTTAGCACGTGATGCTAAAACGCCTAAGCCAATACCTGGAAAAATATAGCTGTTATTACATTGCGACACTTCAAAACTCTGTCCTTCAAAAGTGGCATGAGGAAAAGGACTACCTGTTGCAATAATGGCTTTACCTTTGCTCCAATTGATTACTTCCTGAGGCGTTGCTTCAACGCGAGAGGTTGGATTTGACAGCGGCAAGACAATGGGATGTTCCGTATTAACACATAAGGTTTCGATCACCTCTTGGGTAAACAGACCTTTTTGCCCACTGACCCCAAATAATACGGTGATTTTCCCTTGTTTAACCACTTGCGCCAAACCGAGCTTTTGACTCTTATCCCACTCTGCAAGCGCGGATTCTTTTTGTACTAAGGGTGCTTGGAATTTTTGCAACTCTGTCATGCTATCGGTCAGCAAACCATAACGATCAACCATAAATACTTGGCTACGCGCCTGCGCCTCACTCAAGCCTTCACGCTGCATTTGGCGAATAATATGTTCAGCGATACCACAACCCGCTGACCCTGCACCCAAAAAGGCGATTCTTTGTTGACTGAGTTTTTCACCTTTGTTCAAACACGCCGCAATCAATGTACCGACTGAAACCGCCGCGGTGCCTTGAATGTCATCATTAAAGCAGCATAATTGGTCACGATATTTATTTAATAATGGAGTCGCGTTTTCCTGTGCAAAATCTTCAAATTGCAATAACACCTCTGGCCAACGACGCTTGACCCCTTGAATAAATAAATCCAAAAACTCATCGTATTCAGCACCAGAGATACGCGGATTTCTCCAGCCCATGTACATAGGGTCATCAAGTAGTTTTTTATTATTAGTGCCCACATCGAGTAGAATGGGTAAACAATACGCTGGGCTGATGCCGCCACAAGCTGTATATAGAGACAATTTACCAATCGGGATGCCCATACCGCCAATACCTTGGTCGCCTAAGCCCAATATGCGTTCACCATCAGTGACAACGATTACTCTGACCTTTTGTTTGGTGGCATTTTGCAAAATATCATCGATTTTATGACGCTCAGGATAAGAGATAAACAAACCCCGTTTACGGCGATAAATTTTGGAGAATTGTTCGCAAGCTTGCCCGACCGTTGGGGTATAGATGAGCGGCATCACTTCTTCAATATGCTGCTCAATCAGATGATGAAACAAGGTCTCATTGGTGTCTTGGATATTACGCAAATAAATATGCTTATCCATATCACTGCTAAAGGAGCTCAGCTGATGATACGCGCGCAGAGATTGCTCCTCGATGGTCTCGATGTTATACGGTAATAAACCGGTTAAATTAAAGCTATCACGCTCATCCGAGGTAAAAGCGCTGCCTTTATTTAATAAAGGCATCTCTAACAATATGGGTCCAGCAAAGGGGATATATAAAGGACGTTCGTTTGACATAATTAAATCTTCTTAATGAGACGTGTGGGCGTATAAAAGTTAATCATTTGAATACTTGGTATTTTTCTTTGGTGTTTTTAAAAAAACACAGCTAAGCATCCTTACTTATAGACGGATAGCTACAGGATAGCGATAAGTGACTTTGACTTAATATTTAAATTAAGTATTTCACTACCCTACGCTATATGCTCGAGCGCCATACATTATAGAGCACTTCGTGACCGCTGTGTCATTAGCTTCTATACAAATAGTAGGTCAATGAGCATCAATGCGCGAGCGGCGACTCCATATTGCCGTGGTATACTAACATTCCCGAGTGACTAAGCCTGCTCGCGCCTGTCCTCATCAGCGCATAGGCGACTTAAAATGGGGTACAAACTAATCCTTCAATGCGCGGCGTATATCCCGTATCATAGCGACATTTAATGCTCTTTAACTTAAACGAGTTATGATTAATTATCAAAGGATAATCAAGTGTCACAAGCCCATCATCAA
>DAIPIF010000273.1:0-2564 GCA_036770925.1 Psychrobacter sp. | reverse complement strand
CTCACAGTGATCATACTTCGCGTCTTTATGATAAGGTAGGTGAATAATACTAACGGGCTGTCGGGGTAAAATAGCGGCGCTACCATTATGAGTTACGCACTCATTTTGTGCCATTTGCCACGAAACACGAGTATCAGGCTTCGCCGCTGTAATATGCTGATAATAAATATCTTTGCCCAGATTTGCCAATGTATCGGCGCTGTCGCTGTGCGCACTATTATGGTTAGCGTCATTATTGTCATTCGCACTATCCATCGGTTTAGGTCTACCAAACCAATGGTTTAACGCTGTAATCAGTGCCTCATTTGAGCGCCTATTCACATCCAGCGTCATAATATGCGTGCTATCAAACTGCGCTTTCATGGCATTATAGTTCGCCACATCGCCACCACGAAACCCATAAATGGCTTGCTTAGGGTCACCGACCAAGAGTAAAAAGTGGCGACTGCTATTTTTTGCCACGCTATCATTTTCGGACGCTTTATTTTTACTCAAATAAATACATTCTAGCATCCGTGCCTGTTCACCATTGATATCTTGTGATTCATCAATCAGCGCCACCGGATAATGATAGCGAATATAACGTGCCAGCCGCTCGCCTTGCTTACCAGTCAGCGCTTGATTGAGGCGCACCATTTGCAGCGCAAAAGTCGTCTCGCCGCGTGCCTCTAATATCGCAGGCAGCTTTTCTCTGACCTGTAAGGCGATATCCCGATTGAGTATGGCGATTAAATGATCTAAGTAGCGCTCAATATCGTCAGTGAAATCATGCAGCGTTTTTAGGGCTTGAATGCTATTTAGATGCAGAAAGGCTGAGCGCTCGGTGTCTTTTTTACTATTAAACCCTTTACCGCCCTCCTCTTTAGTTAAAAAAGCCAGTGGTAGCGCCTCATAGAATTTCTGTGTTGCCTCATCTAAATGCAAAAAGAATAGTATGCCGTATTGTTCAATAGCGGATTGGATATGATAGATTCTATCAATCTTAGCACCCAAACTCGCGGTAGCATGAAATCCTTGCGACTTGCGATATTCCTTATCAAAATAAGGTGCAATATCACTCAAATCAATACTCTTAAATACCTCTAAAGCGTGCTCATAAGCCTCAAAATTGATAGGCGCGCCAGGCTCAACCCTATCAATGGGTATAGACATAAACTGTAATGACTTCTTCGCAATCTGCAGATGCTCAGCAGGTTTGGTCAATAAACCTTTGTGCTCTAATAATTGATACAGCTTGGGCTGCTGATAATGTAACTGGCTGTGATAAGCGCGTACGGCATCGTGAATGATACCCTCTATGACTATTTGTTCTTGGTCGCTGATTTGGATACCTTGCTGATAACCGGTTTCCGCACTGTACTCTGACAGCCATTTTTGTGACAAACTATCGAGCGTTCCGATAAATAATTTATCCAAAGTGGTCAATACCAACGCACAGCGGCGAATAGCTTCCATCAGTGGATAATCTTCGGCATGATTGAGTAAATACTCAAGCAAATAGCGATTAATAGGGTCGGCTAATAAGTCGGCGTTACCTGCCAACTGTGCTTGCTTCTCTAACCATTCTAGCCGAGCCTGTTGCTGTTCTATCGAGGGTTTTTTGGCTATCGCATTAGCTTTAGTAGGGTCTTTTTCTTGTTTAGCGCTGAGGGTTTTTATATCAGCCGGTTTAGGCTGTCCAAGCAGCTGCGGATAAAGGATAGGATGGGTATCGGGATGGGCTTGCAACGTATTGAGCCATTGCAGTAATTGATAAAACGCCAGCAAACGCGCATGAATCCGTTCACGCATCTCAGCCGCTGCGGCACGAGTAAAAGTAGTGGCGATGATATGTTCAGGCGCCCGTTTTGCCTCTATCAATAAGCGCAAAACAATACCGGTCAACGTCCACGTTTTACCCGTACCTGCTGACGCCTCAATCAGATATCTGCCTGATAAAGGCACACGCACCGCGGGCACTAAAGGTTCTTGCTGTAGATTATTATCATGAAGGGCAGCATGGGTATCACTATCGGTTTGAGTCATAAAATCGCTTACTTATACGGTGACTGAACACCTAGGTCAGATGTATACCTAGATTCAATCATTTTTTTAATAAAATGCGAATAAAAACTATAGCGCAGTCAATGCCTCATGCATCATCCCAAATAACGGTTGGGCTAAAGTTTGCGCCTGATTCAGCGCGGCAAAGGCATCTTGGTCTTGTAAGATATATTGCCACAGCTCATGCTGTGAGCAAGTATCAAAAATCATTTCTTGATTATAATCTGCCCACAGCCAGTCTTTAAAATCACTGCGTTTCGGCTGATAAATCAAGTGCTTATCGTTTGCTTGTTGTACTTGATGGAGATAAACTAGCGCATATACTGGCAAAATAGGCGTGGGCGTCTGCGCGGCAAACTGTGAAAAACGTACCCACTTTAGAAGTTCTGCCAGTGCCGTATCATACTCTATCGGCGGCAGCTCAAAGGTGGTTTTGCCTTTGAATTTGGTGGATTCATTACTGGCTTTGTTAAAGTGCCAAATACTGCGCCCATCATTATCAGTGACTTGGGCGCTAATGG
>DAIPIF010000272.1:0-2568 GCA_036770925.1 Psychrobacter sp. | reverse complement strand
ATTCTATCGCCAAGCTCGATGGCAAAACGGTAGTCGCCTTTGATATTACGCGCTCACGTGGCGCTAGTGAAGTTGAGGTCATGGCACTGACCGATGCGGCGTTGGCACAACTCAGCGCGGATATGGGCAATATCACTATTAATAAAGCCTACGATAGAGCCACGCCAATCGCTGAGGATTATCAAGCCTCTATCCGTATGCTGATAGAAGGCGGTATATTAGCCGTGGTAGTGGTGTTCTTATTTTTACGTAATGTCCGTGCCACTATCGTGACCGCTGTCGCCTTGCCGTTATCGATTATCCCGACCTTTTTGGGAATGTATCTGTTTGATTTTAGCTTAAACCTTATCTCATTATTGGCGCTCTCGTTAGTGATAGGGGTCTTGGTCGATGATGCTATCGTCGAGGTTGAGAATATCATGCGCCATTTGCGGATGGGCAAAACCCCTTATGAGGCGGCAATGGAGGCAGCAGATGAGATTGGGCTTGCCGTCATTGCGACTACCTTTACCTTGATTGCGGTGTTTTTGCCTACGGCATTCATGGGCGGTATTGTCGGACAGTTCTTCCGTCAGTTCGGTTGGACGGCGGCTTTGGCAATTTTTGCCTCATTATTAGTCGCACGGCTGATTACCCCTATGATGGCGGCTTATATCTTGCGTCCTGAAAAAGCCCATGTTGAAAAACAAAGCCGTGTTATGACTGGGTATCTGCAAGCGGTCTCATGGACGCTGCATCACCGCTGGCTGACGATGGCGGCGACAGTGGTGTTATTTATAGCGTCGCTTGGATTGGTTAAATTATTACCGACCGCTTTTATACCTGATGATGATGTCGATCAGACCCGTGTCGCCATTGAGCTGACTCCTGATGTGGAGCTGGCAGATACTCAGCGTATCGTCGCACTGGCAAATGAGCGTATTGCCGCCTTGCCTGAGGTAAAAAGCGTCTTTATGACCGTTGGGCAGGCACAAGCGGCTATGGGACCCAATGCGAGCGGTGGCGGTAATATGGCAAAAAATATCGGTAGTTTAGATATTGTCCTAGCGCCTAGAGCGGAGCGTGGCTCGAAACAAGATATCGAAAAGCGCATCAGTAGTATCGTCTCCGAATTACCGGGGGCGCGGTTTACCGTTGGGCTATCGCTTGGCGGTGAGACAGGTTATAACTTTTCATTGACCAGTACCAATCCGCAAATACTGGAGCAAACTGCCCAACAGATTATGAGCGACATCCGCGCCATACAAGGCGTTGGTGCGGTGACCAGTGACCGCAGCTTACCGCGTCAAGAGCTGACCGTCAGCCCTGATAGGCTTGCGATGGCGGATAAAGGTGTCACCACCCAAGATATCGCCACCACCTTACGCATCGCCACCGTCGGCGATTATGAGCAGCGCCTCTCCAAGCTCAATCTTGATACGCGGCAAATCCCCATTATCGTGCGTCTGCCAGATATCGCCAAACAAAACGTCAGTCAGCTAGAGGGCTTATATGTACCTAGCACGCGCGGTAACGGTCAAGGCGTGCGAGTCGGCGAGGTAGCAGACTTAAGCTTTGGCACCGGTCCTGCCCAAATCAGCCGCTTAGACCGCGAACGGGCTATTAGCATCACCGTTCAGCCCGAAGATGGCGAGCTTGGCGACTTAGTACAAGCGGTCAAAAACACCCCGACCATGCAAAACCTACCGTCCTCCATTACCATCATTGACCAAGGTCAAGCCGAAAACATGGCGGAGCTATTTAGCGGTTTTGTTATCGCCATGTCGGTCGGTATCATCTGTATTTTGGGGGTGTTGATTTTATTATTTGGGCGCTTATTGCAGCCCTTTACCATCCTGATGGCATTGCCGTTATCGATAGGCGGCGCGTTTGTCGGCTTGGTCGTCACTGGCAGTAGTCTATCGATGCCCTCAATGATTGGCTTTATTATGCTGATGGGTATCGCCACCAAAAACTCTATTCTATTGGTCGATTACGCGCTGATAGCTCAGCGCAATGGCTTGGCGCGTTTTGATGCCATTATCGACTCTTGTCGCAAGCGCGCCCGTCCTATCATCATGACCAGTATTGCCATGGGCGCAGGCATGTTACCGCTGATATTTGGTTGGGGTGATACCGATGCGACCTTTAGACGCCCGATGGCGGCGGCAGTCTTGGGCGGCTTGGTGACCTCCACCTTACTCAGTCTGGTAGTGATACCCGTGGTCTATACCTTAATGGATGACGTCTCCAACTGGTTTGCTAAGTGGCTGGTGCCTCATGGCAAAGATAATAAAACAGCTGTAATAATAGACAAACAATAATCCTCAGCAACGCCCGCCACCGCCGCTCATACCTCAATGAGTGGCGATGGGCTATTTTATGTATAACTATTTTATGTATAAAAAATCAGCCACTACTTACAAAGTCCCATCATTTGCTTGCAAATTAACCCTACAGTCAGTAAGGTAAACTTGCTATTATTATATATTATAGTGAGAATATAAAAAAACTATTCAAATTTACTTAATAATTGAATAGTGAATAAGTAGCTGTGATACCTAAAAACACTTACAATTAAAGTCATCA
>DAIPIF010000271.1:0-2592 GCA_036770925.1 Psychrobacter sp. | reverse complement strand
CTTATCAGGCTGCAAGCCACCCATGACAGACAAACAATGATTTTCAATGAATAGCGAGCCGCGCCCTATTCTGTCCACCATTTCGCTGCCTGTACCGTTAAAGCCTGACAGGTAGAACGCCCTTTGTTCTTGTTCGCTGTCCTTATCAAGACTGGCTAAAAAGCCTGACAGCTCATCACGAAACTGTAGAACGCCGTTATTGTTTTGGTTCTCAATTTCGCCCAGCTTTTCCATAGTAATATTACCTACCATGTGGCGGCGTGGAATGGGCACGTTGTTATCTTGAGCCTTGCTTTCAGCTATGGCGGCTGCCTTTTTGTGCAAGTCCTCACTGGTTATAGGCTCGTCCGTGTCATCGGTCTGGGTAGCGAGCTGCTTTGCCATTTTCTTGAGTGCGTCATCGTCTGCCTTTGCCTTGCTGTCATTGATGAGCTTTTGCGTTTCATGTTCTTGTTTAGCGAGTTCATGAGCTGCCCTTGCTTGGCTCGCAAGGTTATCAATCGGTTTCATTGCGGCGGCTATTGACGGGCTTTTCTTACTTGAGGGCTGCCCAATGATTGCACCCCACAGATTTGGCACTATGTCCCAGTCATCAAGGCGCTTAGGCATGATAGCCACCTTTGTACCTATGACGCTGCCCAATGCCACAAGCAAAGGCACTGCTACAAATTCAAGCGGTACGTTAAGCCGTTCGGCGCTGTTCATTGAGTAGTTGTAAAGCGGCTCTGGTAGCATGTTTTTGGTTATGCTGGTCACTGGCGGCAAGGTGTGATTGATTGCTTTTGGCGTTGCCCAGTCTGCTAACTGTAAATCTATTATCTGGGTATCATCATAAGATAAGATTTCAGCATAACTTTTGCCGCATTCAAGATGAGCCATTACACCCCACGGGGCAATAACTACTTTGACGTTGCACCCTGCAAACTGCTTTTTAACCTTGTCCTTGTGCTCAATGCTGGGCAATATCGTTACTTGGGTATCATGTGCAAAGTGCTTTACCGTATCAAGGAACAGGTAGGGCGTTGGACTCACTGCTACTATGATTTTCTCATGTGCAAAGTGTTTAGCGAGCGTTACCCCGTCTTTGTAATTATCGACTATGACAAGCTCATAATCGCTTTGAGGTGTGCCAAGAAATAGCGCACATGATTGGCTTGTGTCAGTGACAAAGGGCAAGCCGCTATCATTGGGTGTAAAGCAAACAATACTTATTGCCTCTATAACTCTATTATGTAATATTGCTCCTACTGTGCCTGTAGTTTGCTGCCTTACTGCTCCATGTTCGCCTGTGGTCGGTGCGATGTCATGTTGAATATCTAACAAACTATTGGGTTCTAACAGGTGATAAATATCTGTTAGCAATTTGTCGCCTTGTAATGTCTGTTCTGTCGCTGGGCTGTGGTCGCCCAGAACAGTGGTTAAGCCCGTGTTGGTCGCATGGGCTTTTTGCTGTGTAGTGGTCATCTTTTACCCCTTGCTTGCGTCTGTTTCGGCTGGCGTGTGGCTCGATACTTCTTGTAGTAGCTTTTGCGCTTTGCATACTTGCGGCTTTGTTTGGGCTGTGGGTAATGCCTCATTGTTCGCCCTCCTTGTCGATGTCGTCTTGAGCCTGTGCGCGTTTGGCTGCTTGCATGATTTGATAATAGCGGCTGCCTTGCGTGTCCTTTCTTTTTTGCTCCTTGCCATGCTTTGATTTAGCATAGGCAAGTTGAGCGTCCATAAAGGTTTTAGGGCTGTCCTCATCAATAGGCACAAGCGTCCTCCTTGCCAAAACCTGTTTGGGCTAATGGCTCGTTGATAATGTCTAATTGACTGTAAAGCAGATTTACCCAAGTGTTTGCGGTGTCATTCGCAAGCCGTGCCATTGCTATGGCTGCATGCGGTTCTATTTGACGGGTAGCGATAAGGTGTAGCAGTTGCCCCAAGTCATGCAAAACAGTAGCAGCGCCGCTAATGTCACATGCAATATCGGACAGCATGATAGACGGCATTAAAATCACTTCGTCATCATCGGCGGTGGTCATGTTGATTGTTTTAATTTGGCTGGCGTGGACAGTGTTATTTAAGTGACGCATGATTATTTACCTTTGATTTTATGAGTGTTTGGACATTGACGGGCTGGCATGAGGCGATTAGTAGCAGCATTAACAAGCAAGCCATGATTGACATAAAACCGATAAAGCTATGCTTACTTTGTTTAGGTGGCTGGTTGCCACTGTGCTGCCCGTGGTCGGCTTTTAGATTGGTTTTGTTATCTTTGCTCATCTCTTACCCCCTCAACGTTGAAAGCGATTTCTGCTATGCGTGTGGATAGCTCTTTAAGTGAGTCCACTTGCCTACTACCTGTCGGTAACTCACGCCGTAAAGCTAGTAATTGATTTTCTATTTCTACTATCTCTATCAGGCTATTAATGGCGCTCACATTGGCGTGTAAGGTAATGATTAACTGGTCGATAAAGTCATCAGTTATCATCAAAAAACCTTCGTCTTTTAACCTATCTATAACTTCATTTACTAAGTCGCTATTACTCATCATTATTCACCTTGATTTCAGGTAGTAAGATAAGCCCACTCAACATCTCGCTAACGATA
>DAIPIF010000270.1:0-2603 GCA_036770925.1 Psychrobacter sp. | reverse complement strand
TACAGTTAACGGGCGTCACCGAAGTGCTGCAGCCTGATGCGTTGACACTGGAGGTGACTTTGACCGAAGGAGAGTCGCTCAATGACGTCTTTACGCAGTTGTCTCATCAAGGCATCATCGTTGCCAGTATGCGTAATAAGTCCAATCGTTTAGAGGAGTTATTTATGCGTTTAGTGGATAAAAATATTCAAACGGAAGATAGCATGCAGGAGTCAGGACTATGAATCGTAAAATAGTAGTGGATCCTCACGAAACGATGGCATGGAATAAAAAATGGATTGCATTTCGCACCATTTTTTATAAAGAGATTCGCCGTATCTTGCGCATTTGGCCGCAAACCTTATTACCTCCCGTTATTACGATGACCCTATATTTTGTCATTTTTGGCAGAATGATAGGCGATAGAGTCGGTGAGATGGGCGGCGTGCCTTACATGCAGTTTATCGTCCCCGGTTTGATTATGATGGCGGTGATTACCAACAGTTACTCTAATGTGGTTTCGAGCTTTTTTAGTGCCAAATTTACCGCCAGTATTGAGGAGTTATTGGTCTCGCCAGTCTCCAAACATGCTATTTTGATGGGTTATGTGAGCGGTGGTATCTTTCGCGGTTTAACCATTGCAGTGATTGTGTCGATTGTGGCACTGTTCTTTACTGATTTGGGTATTGAGCATTTATTTGTGACGGTGTTTACGGTGCTTGGCACCTCGATATTATTTTCGTTAGGCGGTTTTATTAACGCGGTATTTGCGCGCTCATTCGATGATATCTCTATTATTCCAAGCTTTGTGTTGACACCTTTGACTTTCCTTGGTGGGGTGTTTTATTCCATGGAAGGCTTATCGCCTTTTTGGCAAAACATCTCTTTATTAAACCCAATCGTCTATATGGTCAACTCGTTCCGTTATGGCATTTTGGGCTATTCTGATGTTAATGTGTTTTATTCGATGGCGGCAATCTTTGCCTTTTGTGTGGTGTTTTATATCCTCTCTTATCGCCTGTTAAGCGATGGTTCGCGTATTCGCTTATAATTGAATACCTTACATTTTGAGCCTTTAACGTTGAGTTTTTAAATGTAAGTTTTTAAATGTAAGTCTTACCTCAGATGTTTTAAATGACGGGTTTCTATTTTAGGAAGATAGTATGAGTATTCACGGTATTTTAGGCGAGCAAACCACCGATTATCCAACCGAGTATAGTCCAGAAACTCTATACCCCATCGCCCGCAGTCTGGGACGCGCGGCGATTGGCTGGCACGCGGATAAGCTGATGGTTGGTGTCGATTGGTGGCATGCGTTTGAGCTGTCATGGCTCGATACTCAAGGCATCTCGCAGGTGGCGATGGCGCGCTTTAGTATTCCGGCAAGCTCCCCTTTTATCGTGGAGTCAAAGTCGCTCAAATTGTATCTCAACAGTATTAACTTTACCGAGTTTGCCAGTTGGGAGGCGGTACAAGCCTTAATTGCTAAGGATTTATCCCACTGCGTGCAGGCAGAGGTGCAGGTGCAGCTGTTTAAGCTAGAGGATGTAGATTCTGAATTACTGATAGCGCAGCCTGCGGGTATTTGTATTGATAATGCCTTGGCAGATAGCAGCGATAAAGTCGCATTAACGGCGCATCCTGATGCTTCGCTATTAAATAGCGCTGATGATAATCTAGTGCCTAGCGATAACCCAAGCGCGTCCTATACTTTTTATTCAAACTTGCTGCGTAGTAATTGTCCGGTGACCAATCAGCCCGATTGGGGCACATTGGCGGTGACGATGCGCAGTGATATTCAGGTTAATGATGCCGCGATGCTGCGTTATATTTTGAGCTTTCGTCAGCATAATGGCTTTCATGAGCAGTGTGTGGAGCAGATATTTGCAGATTTAAGTGCGGTTTATCAGCCTAGCGCGTTGATGGTGCGGGCATGGTACACCCGCCGTGGTGGTATCGATATTAATCCTTGCCGCGTCAGTGATTTATCATTGTTGCCAAAGCCGAGCCGCTTAATTCGTCAGTGAATAAAAATTGCTTTATATCTTCCATAAGCTTGGGTTACCTCTTATAATAAGCAAACATTAATTTGCTTAATTTGGGATATAAATATGAAGTTAGCTACTGGTTTTTTAGCGATATTGGGTGTTGCATTGTTTTCTGTTTCTAGCGCACAAGCGGCATTTGTAGAAAAAGAGTATATTTGTGAAGATGCATACATGGAAGTTGCCTCTGATTGTGGTAGCGCGGCGGTTGAAGCTGAGAAAAAACGCCTTAATAAAATTTATATGAGTGCTTATCGTACGCTATCTCCCCAACAAAAAACCCAGTTGGATAAAGAGCAGCTCGCATGGTTAAAGACTCGTAATAACAAGTGTAACTTTGAGCATGATGGTGAAATGAATAACTCTGTTGTCTGGGCTATGATTGAGGCTGACGTTTGTACTGCGAATGAGAGCCAAAAGCGTAGTAAAGCACTCGCTAAAAAGTATAAGATAAAATAGATATTTTTTTATCCGTTTATAAGCATAAAAAAGCGCCGCTCTTTTTTAATAAGGGCGGCGCTTTTCTATGGCTTTTGCGGTTAAAACTATTTACCGCTTACTTTTGCCAGTACATCCTCA
>DAIPIF010000269.1:0-2608 GCA_036770925.1 Psychrobacter sp. | reverse complement strand
CTGATAAACCACCTTTTGCCGCTTTGAGGCGCATGTGAATCACCTCACAAGTCTCTTCAAACTGCGCCTGAGCGTGCTGCTGGGTAAAATAAACCCCTAAGTCCGAGGGAATAGAATCAAAGCCGCAAGAGTTGATGATACGCGCGCCACTTTGCTGCGCGGCATCTTGATAGCTATCGAGCATATCTTTGATAAATAGCGCCTCGCCAGTCAAATCAACATAATCTGTACCGTTATGGGCGCACGATTTAATCAGCGGCTCGCCATATTTGAGATAAGGACCGACCGTGGAGATGATAACTTGCGTCTGGGTGGACATCAAATCAAGGCTTGCGGCATCCTCACTATTAGCGATGATAATATCGACCTTATTGTCTGCCTTATTATCTGCCTTGTTTTTTGCATCACCCAAAGCCGCGCTCAGCTCACTTTGTAGCTTTTTTAGTTTTTCGGCATCACGTCCTGCAATTGCCCACGCTACAGGCTTTGATTCTGTATCTGCCTTGCGCTCTGCCAAAAATATGGCGAGATAATGGGCGGTGATTTGCCCAACAAAACTGGTTGCGCCATATAACACCACCTTATAAGGACGATTTTTGCGCGCGGGGTTTGTAGTGTCCATATTTTTGTTATCCGTTTTAGGATGATTCGTTGATAATTCTGCTTGGGTATTCATAACCATAATCCTCAGTGATAAAAATAACACCTCACACATAGAGATGAGCTGCCAATGAGTGTGAATGAAAAATCTGCGCTTTTGTCGTTATTTTTGTAGGCGGCGCACCCTAAAAGCTCATTATCTAAAAAGCTGACCTACCAAAAACCAAAGCTAATCACCTAATACGATAAATTTGCTACAAATAAGCCTCTTTGGCTACATAGATTACATAAGGTTGCGTGATAATAACCAAACTGAACCTAGTCAACATCTCAATTATTGGTAATCTATAGTCACAAGCAATAACTGCTGAGAAGCAATTCAATAATATCTATTTTGAAAATACTAATAATAACAAGTGTTTATATCTTGTAAAAGGAGAATGATTATGTTTCGCTGGGCTATTATTTTTGCAGTGATTGCACTGCTTGCAAGCTTTTTAGGTTTTGGTGGTGTTGCTGGATTATCCTCCGACTTAGCCTATCTGTTCTTAATCGTTGCCGTTATCTTATTTATTGTGGCGTTCATTGGTCGCAAAGCATAAGGATAGGATGCGCTATTATCTTGCTAAAACAGTGATGGTTTAATTTAGTGTTAAAGCAGTACAGCGCGAGATACCTCGTACCATAAAAAGCCCTCAAATTTGAGGGCTTTTTTGAAGGTGTCTTTTGTATTCGGCTCAGCTCTAAAGACGTTTGGGCTGCACGATATGCTCCATGCGTTTGGCTAAACGGATATCGTGACTGGTGATACCGCCCGTATCATGGCTGGTGAGGCGCACCTCAACCACGTTATACATATTGCGCCATTCAGGATGATGTTCAAGCGCTTCTGCATAAAACGCCGCTTGAGTCATAAAGCTAATGGCTTCAATAAAATCGCTAAAGTGATAGGTTTTAACGATACTATTGCCATCGCGCTCCCAACCTGCCAACTCTTGTAACTGCAAACTAATTTGTCCATCAGATAAACTACTCATAGCACTATCCTTTATTATTATGTGATGTGAGACGTACTTACGTTATCTATTTTAAAAAGGCACTTATAAAAAGCTACTTATAAAAAGCTACTTATAAATATAAAAAAGCACTTATAAACAAGCACTGCGATACAGAGCACTTATATAGAGGGCGAAAAGCCACCTAGACCCGCCATCTTGCCATATATTCAACCATAAATATATGATAAAGACAGTAAGCCAATAGGCGGGCAAAGATATAGCAACGACGGTGCAGCCTCAAGGGTGTGAGTCTATCTTAGGCGTGTCGTTTTGCTGGATTATAATAAATCCTGATACTCCGGATGCTTATTGATATAAGAGGAGACAAACGAGCATTCTGGCACCACCTTATTATCATTTTCACGGGCGTAATCTAGCGCATGCTTGACTAAGATTGAGCCAATGCCGCGCCCACCAAGCTCAGGTGGTACGATAGTATGGTCATAAACCAAGCTATCACCGCGCTGCTGATAGCTGATATAACCGGTATGACCGTCGAATGTGGTCTCAAAACGCTGCGCGCCTGCGTTATGGGTGATGTCTGAGTGCGTCATAAAAACTCCTTTTTTTAAGTGTATTTATATTTTGGCTATTATCTATTCTAGCACCAGTTTCTCTTTATGAATAGGGTGGTTAAATGCTCAAATATCCCGCAAAAGCACTCTGTCAGCTTGCAGGGTATGCGCCACAATGCGATAATGAGCCACAATCAGTGATTCCTAATTCTAAGGCATAGCAACAATGAGCGCACCATTTGCAAGCGTTGGTTGGCTATGCCCTCTTATCTAGTCAATTCCATTCAATAGGTGTATCAGCAAATCGGGCGCAGCAGTGCAAGGTGTCGTGTTGCGCGCGTCATGAGATAGCCTCTTTGAGTACAATTGACTTTACAGTACATCGGAGTGTTAATGGCTCAATATATCTACACGATGAACAACGTGTCAAAACTT
>DAIPIF010000268.1:0-2616 GCA_036770925.1 Psychrobacter sp. | reverse complement strand
GAGCAAGAGATTTATGGCATTTGTCTCATCGATTGATTCGTAAGATTCTGTCACATAATCTGTGCTTTGTACTCAATAAACAACTCGGTAACCCGCCTCTTCAGTTCGATTTGCTTATTTCAAGTTGAGAGTGGGGTATAATATAGCAAAAATCTATACCACGTTTTGTGCAAACGCTGTGAATGAACGCCCGTTTAGCAGCTCATAAAACTGAGTCTATACCATACGAATCGCGCCATCTAAGCGAATGACCTCGCCATTTAGATACGCATTATCGATAATATGAGAGACTAATTTGGCAAACTCTTCAGGTGCACCTAAGCGTTTAGGATAAGGCACTGATGCTTCTAATTGCTCGCGGGCCTTCTCAGGGATACTGTCCATCATAGGCGTACCAAATACACCAGGGGCAATGGTCATCACCCGAATACCGTGGCGGCTCAGCTCGCGCGCCAGCGGTAGCATCAAACCAACGACGCCCGCTTTGGAGGACGCATAGCTGCCCTGCCCGACTTGCCCATCAAAAGCGGCAATGGAGGCGGTATTGATAATAATGCCATTGTCGGCATTTTTTGGGCTGGCAGTATCCGCCGCGACGCGCTTAGCAATGCTAGCGGCGGTTAAGCGCGCAACGTTAAACGAGCCGACAAGGTTAATATTAATCCCGCGACTAAACGCCTCAAGGTCGGCAGGATTGTTGTCACGGTCGAGTAATTTTTGTACCACCACAATGCCCGCGCAGTTGATAGCGCCTTGCAGACTGCCAAAGTCTTTTTCGGCTAATGCAACGGCGGCTTGTACTTCATCGCCACTGGTTACATCACAGCGGATAAAGCGCACGCTCGCGCCAAGCTCATCCACCAACGCCTGTCCAGCCGCTTCGTTGAGATCAGCGATAACCACATTGCCGCCTTGAGCATGGATACTGCGAGCAACTGACGCGCCTAATCCTGATGCGCCGCCGGTGACCAAAAAGCTATTTCCTTTAATATTCATGATAATGCCTTATTTATGGTTAAATTTTAAAAAAACTTTTATTTATTATTGAGCCTAGTTGGCTCATAAATCTGAACTATTTATAGGCTGATACTTGTAGGCTGATACTTTTACACTTTTATAAATCAGCTCTTAATTTTAGACTAATGAAGTCATTGAGATAACCGAGCGTTGCATTTTTGCTTTTATTCAGCCGATAAACTGCGCAATAAGAAGCGCTGGATTTTGCCACTGGGAGTTTTGGGTAATGCGGCGACAAACTCAATATCCCGTGGGAAAGAATGGGTCGATAAGCGCTCACGCACCAAATCTTTGATTTGTTGGGCAATCTCCTCACTGCCTTCGATACCGTCCTTTAATACCACAAAAGACTTGATTCTATGACCGCGTAGCTCATCAGGTACGCCAACAGCGGCTGACTCGGCAACTGCTGCATGCTCTAATACGGTGTTTTCGACATCGGTCGGTCCGACGCGGTAACCGGCGGTGGTAATGATGTCATCATCGCGTCCTGAGAACCAATAGCTGCCATCGCTATGACGCTCGACGACATCGCCTGTGAGGTAATAATCCTCAAAAAATGCCTGTTTTTCATTCCAACTATAACCCCGAAAATAAAACGCGGGCGATTGGCTGACCACTACCGCTAATTGCCCTTGCTCGCCATCAGGCAATGCCTGCATCTCATCATCTAATACCACTAAAGTGTGACCCGGTAATGCCACTCCCATCGAGCCGACGGGGCGCTTATGCTCTAGTGCATGGTGCTCACAGCACGTCATGCCTGTCTCAGTCTGCCCATATTGATCACAAACTCTGCAGCCTAAATGACTCTCAACCCAGCTGACCACTTCGGTATTTAAAGTCTCGCCTGCGGAGTTGGCAACGCGCAATGATAATTTTGAGGGATTCATTGCAGAAATCTCTGCAAAAACGCCGCTTGATTTTAGCATGCGAAAAGCAGTGGGCGATGATGCTAAATTGGTAATTTGATGGCGTATCATAAAGTCGCGACTGTTGGCAGCATCAAAACCCGCCTCATTAAAGTAGGTGGTGATGCCTAATAATAGCGGACCAGTAATCGCATAATACAGCCCATACGCCCAGCCAGGATCTGCCATATTCCAATAATGATCCGACTCCCGTAAATCAATGGCATAACGCATATACAGATAAAAAGTCGGCAATGCGGCTAAGGGCACGCTCACGCCTTTGGACTTGCCCACTGTGCCTGAGGTAAATAGCTGCAAAAACTGTGCAGTCTCATCGAGAGTTACAGGCTCAAAGGTTTGCGGCTGCGCAGCGAGCAGCTCATCATAATTATCGTCCTGCCATTCCTGACTTTGCGCGCCCACCATTACCATCTTGGTATATTCAGCCAAGTCTTTGAATTTGCTACGATTGTCACTATTAGTAAAGATGACTTTGGTATGCGCTTTATCCATCCGATATTTGATAGGATCATAGCCAAAAGCGGTAAATAGCGGCTGATAAATTGCGCCCAAGCGCCACGTAGCCAATACAATAATCAGTAATTCAGGCGTACGTGGTAGCATGGTCGCCACTTGGTCGCCCACTTGAACGCCATAAGATTGCAACAGATGGGCAACTTGTGCGCTT
>DAIPIF010000267.1:0-2634 GCA_036770925.1 Psychrobacter sp. | reverse complement strand
AAACGGTTACTCAGGTATCCGTTTTTTTATGACCATTAAAACGTGTCGCCAAAATTTATAACGCAAAGTAGCGGTGTTTTTTGTTATTATCCACAGCCAATACTCTAACCATAAAGAATCAGTGAGGATACATTATGGAGTTGTTTGACCAAGCAGTAGCGCCAAAACCGAGTAAGACTGCCGCGCAAAAGCAAGCGATATTAGATAAAGTCCGTTTGCCAGCAGACTGGAAACACGCCTTAGCGGATGCGCTCACCTCTGATAATATGGATGGGCTACGGGAGTTTTTAAAGCAAGCGTATCAATCGGATGACAGTATTTATCCGCCTGCGCCCTTGATTTTCAATGCGTTTAATTTAACGCCTTTATCAGAAGTTAAAGTCGTCATTTTAGGTCAAGATCCCTATCACCGACCAGGGCAGGCGATGGGATTATCATTTTCTGTGCCCAAAATTATTCCTAAACCGCCCTCACTGAATAATCTGCTCAAAGAGATGGCGGATGATATCGGTACTCATTATTCGGCGCATGGTGATTTGACGTCTTGGGCGCAACAAGGCGTTTTGCTGCTCAACAGCTCATTAACGGTGCGTGAAGGTGAGCCTAATAGCCACCAAAATGCAGGTTGGGAGCCATTTACTGATGCGGTGATTGATATTATTAATCAGCAAACCGAGCATGTGGTGTTTATATTATGGGGCAGTAAAGCGAAGATGAAGGGTAAGTATATCAATACAGATAAGCATCTGATTTTAACCGCCGTACATCCCTCGCCATTGGCGGCTAATCGGGGTGGGTTTTTCGGTTCTAAACCGTTTTCTAAAGCCAATGATTATCTATTGCAACATGGAAAAACGCCGATTGACTGGCAGTTGCCACAATAAGCGATGACTAACATAAAGAGTCAATGCCCGTTTATGAATTTACAACCGTATGCGAGAGTGTCGCCGCCACTTGTCACTGGCACTTTTTGGACACTACAAGATGTCAAGTGGATGAATCATGCCTTAGCCCTTGCTACACAAGGCGCTGAGTGCGGCGAGGTGCCAGTAGGGGCGCTCATTGTTTATGATAATACTATTATTGGTCAAGGTTTTAATCAGCCCATAGGTCGTCATGATGCCACCGCGCATGCCGAAATCATAGCGCTTAGGGAAGCCTGTTTACAATTACAGAATTATCGTTTGCCGCCAAATGCCACTTTATATGTGACTTTAGAGCCTTGTACGATGTGTATTGGCGCACTCATTCATGCCCGTATTAGTAGACTGGTTTATGCCGCCAGCGAGCCGCGCGCCGGTATGGTCGGCAGTCAAATGGATTTATCAGACGCCACATTTTATAATCATACTATTCAAGTCCATAAAGGTTTATGCGCGCAGCATAGTAGTCAATTACTTAAAACATTTTTTCGGCAGCGTCGGCAGCAGGCAAAACAGAAGCGCTGTCAGCCATTGTAGGGTAATAGAAGGAGATAGCACTATCTGTGTAATATAATCATGACAGCGCTAGTGATAGGTGAGTTTTTTTGCTATAATACGTCACTATTTGGCTGCATAAATAGCAGTCAGTTGGCAAGCATGGGCTTAATGAGCCAGTATTACGCTATAAGTGAACTTTTATGACCGCTAATGTACTGTCTAACCTTGCAGATAATGAGACTTTAAAATCCCGTTATCCCGTGATATGTATTGATGGACCGAGTGGCGCAGGCAAAGGCACTGCCGCATGGCGTTTAGCGCAAGATTTAGGGTATCAGCTATTAGATTCAGGCGCGTTATATCGTATCGTGGGACTAAAGGCATTTGAAGCCGGCTTGCTAGAGGCGCAATCTGGGCAGCCCATTGATGAAGCGGCTTTATTAGCGCTGACCCAAGCCCTGCACATTGCCTTTGAATTAAATAATGACTCAGGACGGGTCGATATTATCGTCAATGGCGAGCGTATAGGCGAGCAAGTCCGCAACGAAACCGTTGGTGGCTATGCCTCACAAGTCGCGGTATTTCCATCAGTACGTCAAGCACTGCTGCAATTACAGCAAGACATGGCAGCACACACAGGATTGGTTGCGGATGGGCGTGATATGGGAACCGTCGTCTTCCCCGATGCCGATGCCAAGATATTTTTGAGCGCTAGTGCCGAAGCTCGTGCTCAGCGCCGCGTAACTCAGTTGATTAATGCTGGGCAAAGCGCAGATTATGCGGCTATACTAGCCACCATAAAAGCGCGTGACTACCGTGATGAAAATCGAGCCGCTGCCCCCTCAAGACCTGCCGATGATGCCCTATTGATAGACAGCTCATTATTAGATGCTGATACCGTCTATCAGCAGATAAAACGACATTGCCAAGCACAAGGCATCTGCTTTTAGTATATAATGCTTATTATAGTCAAAAATAAGTAGTGGGTTGCTATAAATAATGCCCAAAATGCAGTATAGTTTTAAAGTTTAATGTGAGCCTTTTGACAACGAAGACCGTTGTTGCTAGTGATAATTAATGCCTCATCATGGATTTTATTAGCAACACCCGTTTTTATATATGAGCATATAGGATATAAAACCAGTATTCATTTTATATGGTCATAAATTTGATCCGTACTGTGCTGGACAGGATACGGCTATACAAAGGTAGA
>DAIPIF010000266.1:0-2651 GCA_036770925.1 Psychrobacter sp. | reverse complement strand
TTTTGGCGTTACTTGAGCAAGCAGGACGTGACCCCAAAAAAATGCAAGCACAGGATTTTGGCTTTGTATTAGGACCACGTATTAATGCCGCAGGACGTATGGATAATATGCGTATCGGTATTGAGTGCTTACTGACCGATGATTGGGCGAGCGCGCAGCGTTTGGCGCAAGAGCTTGAGCAGCTTAACCGCAGCCGTCGCCATGTTGAGGGCGAGATGCGCGCGCAAGCGGATACTATCGTCCAAAACTTAGGGTTAGGCGGCGTAGGCGAGGATACTGACCCCAGCAAGCGCAGTATTATTTTATATCAAGAGGACTGGCATCAAGGTGTCATCGGGATTGTCGCAGGACGCTTAAAAGAGAGCCATTATCGTCCGAGTATCGTCTTTGCACCGGCAGATACTACCCGTATTGGAGCGGATGACCCCATTAAAGGCTCAGCACGCTCCATCGCTGGCGTGCATATTAGGGACGCGATTGAGCAAGTGGCGGAGCAAAACCCCAAGCTGATTAGCCATTTTGGCGGTCATGCCATGGCAGCAGGACTGACCCTGAAACGCGGTAACTTTGAGCGCTTTGTCAGCGCTTTTGATAGCGTACTGGCGCAGCTCGATGAGGAGGTATTTGCTGAGCAAAAATTCACCGATGGTAGCTTGCAAGCAAAGGATTTTAGCTTAAGCTTCGCTGAATATCTCACAGAGGCGAGTATTTGGGGGCATGGTTTTGCCCCACCGATATTTGATGGGGTCTTTGAGGTGCTCAGTTTTAAGATATTAAAAGACAAGCATCTGAAGCTATCACTGCGTTATCCTGAGGTGCAATATCCGATTGAGGCGATTTATTTTAATTTTGACAATGACCGCTGGGATTATCGCGCCAAGCACGTGCATATCTTATTTGCGCTCGATATTAATGAGTGGAATGGCAAACAAAGCCTGCAAATCATGATTAAAGATTTGGCGGTGATGGACTGATGGACCGCTGATTTATAAATAAGTCTCAATCACAGGCTAAGCTGCCTTAACGAACTAGGCGGATAGAAGGCAGATGCCAGTCAAAACGTAGGGCGAGCATGCGTATCCAGAAGATAACACCGAGCATAACAAACTCATTAATACCGGCATTCACCCCAAAAAAATCGAGGATTAAATAACATAACGCACCAATAATACTGGCAGTAATATAAATCTCCCGTTGCAGCACCAAAGGGATTTGATTACAAATAATATCGCGCATCAAGCCGCCGATAATAGCGGTCCAAACCCCCATCATAATCGCAATGATGGGATGCATCGCCAGATTTAACGCCACCTTAAAACCAATTACGCTAAAAGCTGCCAGACCAATAGCATCAAACAGCTTAATCGCTCTATCAATCTTATGATAAAGGTGAAAAAAGGTTTGTAGAATCAGCGAGGTTAAAGTGATGACTATCATATAATTGAGGTCGGTCATCCAAAATAGCGGATGTCTATCCAGCGCCAAATCACGCAAAGTACCACCGCCTACTGCATTTGCCATCGATACCAAAATACAGCCCGTAATATCAAAGCCTTTATGCTGCGCCAATAAGGTACCCGCGATAGCACAAGCCACAACGCCTATCATATCTAGGATATACAGCAAGATATCGGGGAAAACCAAATCATTGACCATCGCTATTTACCTTTGGCATCCGCCCAAATAATCTTATGCAATTGCAATTGAAAACGCACCGGTAAGGCGTCAGCCAGCAGCCATTCTGCCAGCTCGCGTGCCAATACCGGCACCTCAGGGCTGCTTATAGCGTTTGAGCCACAATCAGCGGCATCTTCTGCGACATTAAACATCGGAGAAAACCAGACGGTATCAACCAATTTATCCAGCTGATGCTCAAGCAGTTTTGCGGTTGCCCAGTCATAATCACCGCGGTTCATAATGACAAATTTGATTTGGTCATTTGGCGTCAGATAGTTGAGATTGTCCCACAGATTTTTATCGACTTCACCTGAGCTGGGTGTTTTAAGATCCATCACTTTACTGACCGCTGGTGGTACATTTTTTACGCTCAGCGCGCCGGCGGTTTCAAGCGATATCTCATAATCCTCATTTAACAAGCGTTTCATTAATTCAATAGCATTGGGCTGCGCGAGTGGCTCACCACCGGTCAAGCAAATACGCTTGCAGGGAAAGCTTGCAATAGTCGCCATAATAGTCTCAAGCGATTGCCGCTCACCGCCACTAAACGCATACTCAGTATCACAATAAACACAGCGCAGCGGACAGCCGGTTAAGCGCACAAATATCGTCGGCAAGCCTGAGCTTAAGGCTTCACCTTGCAGAGAATAAAATATCTCCGTTAGCCGTAACCCTGCTTCAGGGTCGGTCACAGGAATTGCCGAGGTGCGTAAAGATAACTCACTCATAATATTTCAAATACCGTTAGAGAATGATGCTGCTGTGCGCATTTATCACTCAAAAATAAGGTTTAATCATCCTGTTTGCGTCATGACTCACAGAGGCGTCGACACATCTGTACTGATTTACCGCCGTTGTGGTCTGCGGATGCAACGTTAATACTAAAAACAGAAGAGACTCATGACAGGAATAATACGTGAGGTATTGTCGCTAATTTGCCGCTATTTAGCAAACTTAGCAAACGGCTTCAGTAT
>DAIPIF010000265.1:0-2663 GCA_036770925.1 Psychrobacter sp. | reverse complement strand
CGGTGTTGGCAGTTGGGGTGTTTATCCCTATTGCGTGGCTTGACAACCAACTGATTGCCTTTGGGGTGACCTCTCAGCAAGTCTTATCGGGTAGCGTGATTGTGATGTTACTGGCACTATCTACCCGTTTTATGACGGTGAGTTTTCAGCCAGTGGATCGGCAATTGCAGCGCTTAACGGTCAATCAAGAAGCCGCCGCTACTTTATTAAGTAGCAGTCCACTACAGCGTTGGCGACAAGTTATCTTGCCGGTGTTAAGTCCTGGGGTATTAACGGCACTATTAATGGGTTTTGTTGAGGTGATGAAAGAGATGCCCATTACCCTGATGACGCGTCGGCAAGGCTGGGATACGCTAGCTGTTCGAGTGTTTGAGATGACCAGTGAGGGCATGTGGGGGCGAGCGGCGCTGCCAAGTTTACTGATTGTGTTGGTGGGATTAATTCCTGTTTGGATACTGCTGCGTCAAAGTGAAAAGGCGGGTTAGGGCGTTAAGGTAGTACGCTATGATTATCGCTCATTTATTACTATTAATCGCTCATGGATACCGTTTATGCGCACTGACTTGATGAAACCCTCAACTGACGCCACTAAGTTTTCAGCTGAAAAGCCGGCTACCGCTTATCTAAAAGTGCAAGATTTGGTGGTGGGTTATGACGATATCACGGTGGTTGATGGGCTGTCGTTGACTTTACAACAAGGCGAAATCGGCTGTTTTTTGGGGTATAGCGGCTGTGGAAAAACCACCGCTCTGCGAGCGATTGCAGGACTTGAGCAAACGCGGCAGGGTTTTATTAGCCTAAATAATCAGCGTTTAACCGAGCAAAATGCGCGTACTTCATTTGCCGTCGCACCGGCTAAGCGGGGTATGGGGATGGTGTTTCAAGATTATGCGTTATTTGGGCATTTAAGCGTGGCAAAAAACATCGCTTTTGGGCTTAATAAATGGTCAGCGGCGGATAAAAAGGTGCGCGTTCAAGAAATGCTGGCACTGGTTGAGCTGTCTGAGCACGCGGATAAACGCCCCAATGAGCTCTCAGGTGGACAACAGCAGCGGGTTGCCTTAGCGCGCGCGTTAGCACCAAAACCTAAGTTACTGTTACTTGATGAGCCGTTCTCCAACCTTGATGTGGTGTTGCGTGAGTCACTGGCGATGAGTGTGCGTGATATCCTCAAACGCACCAATACCACCGCTATTTTGGTGACGCATGACCAAAACGAAGCGTTTGCGATTGCCGATAAAGTTGGGGTGATGCATCAAGGCAAACTGGTGCAATGGGCGACCCCAAGCAAGCTGTATCATGAGCCAGTTAGCCCGTTTGTCGCTGAGTTTGTCGGTGAAGGCGCGATGATAGACGGCATTATTAAAGAAGGTCACGTTGAGACCGCGCTGGGTGATATTTATCGGCGTATAGAGGTGTATGACGCCTCAGGACAGCCGCGATATTGCGAATATGACTATCCCAATGGCACGCCCATTAAGGTTTTGGTGCGCCCTGATGATATCATTCATGATGATGCTAGCTCGCAAACCGCCTTAGTGGTTGGACGGGTATTTCGCGGTGCCAATTACCTGTATCGCTTACAGCTTGATGATGGTCAGACGGTGTTATCATTGGTGGCGAGTCATCATAACCATGAGATTGGCTCGCGTATTGGCATTTTGCCGATACTTGAGCATGTGGTGGTATTTGATGAAAAAGACATCAATGCCACCACATGGTCAGAGTACGATATGGCAGATATAGCAGCAGTCTAACGCGTCGCTAATATATGTAAATAGCGACCCAAGCGCTTATAAGGCTCCTGCCTTGAGTAACGCAGCTCCATCCGAATCACCGCTTCAGGGTCATTATGACCGCCACGTTTTAGCGGCGCATAATCATGAAATACCCGCAAACCACTCTCTAGTAACAGCTGATAATTATGCTGTATCAGCCAACGCTCAACCTCTTGTTTGGCAACAGGATAATTGGGCGTGAGGCTTTTTTTGTTATCCGCATGATTGCTATCTTTTGCAACCAAACTATCGAGCAGATTAAAATTACCCATAATAAGGTTGCGATAATCAAAGCTGGCGGGATTATAAAAGCACAAGGATAACGCGCCATTAGCGCGCAAATGCTGGTCAAAAAAGTCCATAATTGCCACAGGCTCAGCCAGCCATTCTAATAGCGCATGACACAATATTAAATCAAATTTAGCGGTATCTGCCAATTCAGCACTAAGCGCTTGATACGGACAAACGTGCCAGCTGACCTCTCCAAAAGTCGCTGCTTTTTTAGCGTCATCGACAACTGTATTGTTTGTCGCGCTATCAGTTGCAGCGGCTTTTAGCCCCTCAAAACGCGCTTTGGCTTTATCCAGCATAGTGGCGGCGATATCATTAATCACCACATTATGACCTTGACTCGCAAGCTCCAGCGCTATCTGCGCCAATCCTGCGCCAACGTCCAAAATGCGTAACGGGCGTCCTAAGTCTTGGCTTTTTTGCGCCACATATTCAAAGATATCACGGCGCAGTACTGCCAGTCTGATATCGCCTTTGAGTCCGCCATAGACCTTTTTTTCAAAGTGATCCGCGATACTATCGAAGCTGCGGTCTTGGCGCTCATCGTCTGCTGTAAGTGGCAGGGTTAAGGTGTCAGCAACCTCGTCATTCAAG
>DAIPIF010000264.1:0-2665 GCA_036770925.1 Psychrobacter sp. | reverse complement strand
CGTGAGCAACTCTTAAGCGCCGTCAGTGATTACCCTGACCACCGTTTAGCGCGCACGATAGATAGCCATATCAAATCGATTCGTAAGCAGCTGGCGCTTATTAATCCTAATATTGATGTGGTTCATACCCATCGCGGGCTTGGCTATGCCTTGTGTCCTGCCTGATGCTGTTGCCTAAAAATGACCACGCTAGTCATAAAACCACTCAACACCAACAACATAATTGGTATGCCAAATTACATCCGATTGGTATTGCCAAACAGAGCGCTAAGCCCAAACGCTTATTAAATTTAAGTATATTTTTTAGGGTATGGTTGGCGGTGACATTGGTGCTCATTGTCTGTGGTATGGTGATTTTTACGCAGCTATTTGGCTATGTTAAACCGACCGCGCAACAGGTTATCGAAGATACTTTACTCGATAGCAGTCAAATACTGGCGACGCTGTTGCAGGTGCCACTACAATCAGGCGAGCTGCTGGAGGACGACTTTCAGCAGCAGCTGGATAGGGCTTTTATAGAGGCGTCCACAACCAATAAAACAGCAGATAAAACCGTTACTGAACAGCAGCGGCAGCAACAAATAGCGCCTAGCCGCTTTCGTATTTATGTCACAGATAGTGAGGGCATCGTTGTTTATGATTCGCGACCGACAATGAGCAATGCAAAAGGGGAAGATTATAGCCGCTGGAATGATGTTTATTTGACCTTACAAGGGCAATATGGTGCCAGAAGTACGACGGACGATAGCAGTCAGCGTGATAGCTCGATTATGTATGTGGCACAGCCTATTAAGGATAATGCAGGCAAGCTCATTGGGGTGGTGAGTATCGGCAAGCCCATCGATAGTGTATTGCCCTATTTAGATAATACGCGGCGGCGGATGCTCTGGACTGTGCTCGTTATCAGTATGGTTGCGCTCATTTTGGCAGGGCTGATTGCATGGTGGCTTAAACAAAGCATCAGTTTAGTGACCCGTTACACTGGCGCATTGGCAGAGGATACCAAAAAGCCTTATTTTTATTTGGGACAAGAGCTCAATAGCCTGACGGATAGTATCGAATCGATGAAACATCGACTGGAGAACCGAGCCTACGTCAGCGAGTATGTTCATACGCTAACCCATGAGCTAAAAAGCCCGCTAACGGCTATTCGTGCCAGTAGCGAGCTGCTCGAGGATGACGGATTAGAGGATGAAGATAAGCACATGCTGAAGCAGTCTATCAGTGAACAAAGTCTCAAAATAGAGCAGCTGATTGATAGACTTCTGCTACTTGCCAAAGTGGAACAGCCTACGTTTAAGCTCAATCGGCAAACGCTGCCCCTACTGCCAATGCTGATAAGCTTAGTCAAAAATAGCGCTCCGAAATTACAACAGCGCCACTTAGCAGATATCGTCATAACGCTCAGCGGTGAGCCGTTGACGGCGGCAAATATAGACCGCAGGCAAACCGAGTTGGCTCAGATAACCACTGTGTATGCGGATGAATTTTGGCTACGGCAAGCGCTACAAAATGTGTTGGATAATGCCATTCATTTTGCAAAAAGTCAGGTACATATCACTGTTAGTAGTCAAAATCAGAGGGTAACCGTTACTATTTTTAATGATGGTAAGCTGATTCCTGATTATGCGCTCAATAAAGCGTTTGATCGCTATTTTAGCTTATCGCATCAAAGCCCATCACTGAATCCCATGCCCAAAAAAGGCACTGGCTTAGGGCTCACCTTAGTGAAGCAAGTCATTGAGCATCATGGCGGTAGCGTGTCGTTAAAAAATATCCCTGATACTATGGATAATCATGGGCATACTGGAGTACAAATCAGTATTACCTTACCTGTGGCGGATAAATCCGCGTTATCCTCACGACCCACTTATTAATGTATTTTATTCCATGAATTGTGACTCTGAACACTAAAAAGCCCTTTGCTTTGAACAAAGGGCTTTTTAGTTAAGGAATATAATGGGCTATCAAGCGCTTAAGTAATAGAGGTTACCGGCTGCTCGATATCCGCGTTTTGACCACGATGGCGCAGGTAATGATCCAGTAATACAATCGCTAACATGGCTTCTGCGATGGGTGTCGCGCGCACGCCAACGCAAGGATCATGACGACCTTTGGTGAGCATCTCAATAGCTTGCCCATCGGTATTGATACTCTTGCCAGCGGTGGTAATACTGGCGGTGGGCTTAAGGGCGATACTGACGCGAATATCTTGCCCTGAGGAGATACCACCCAAAATGCCACCGGCATGATTGGCGGTAAAACCCTCTGGCGTCAGCTCATCACGAGAGCTGTGACCAAACTGCCCCGCGACCGCCATCCCATCACCAATCTCAACGCCTTTTACCGCATTGATACTCATCATGGCATGAGCAATCTCGGCATCCAAACGGTCAAATACCGGCTCACCCAGTCCCACCGGTACGCCACTAGCGATAATCTCCAGCTTTGCCCCACAGCTGGTGCCTGCGCGGCGTAAGCTGTCTATTAAGGACTCAAAACGCCCCACCGCTGCGCTATCTGCACAAAAGAACGGATTGCTATTGACATAGTCCCAATCGATTTGGCTGACATCGGTCACTTGGCTGTATTCATTACCGATTTGGGTGACATGCCCACGGATTTGCACGCCCAAGCGCTCATATAGGTACTTTTTAGCGATTGC
>DAIPIF010000263.1:0-2666 GCA_036770925.1 Psychrobacter sp. | reverse complement strand
TCACCCGATTGCACTGCATACTGCATATTAATGGCGGTGGCGGCTACGGTATTATTACTAACCGCTGGGCTATACGTCGCTGTCGCTGTTGTCGGTATCGTGATGTAGCGCCCAAAATATAAAGAATCTTTGACATTCATATTATTGATTTTTGCCAATGCATTGACATCTACATCATATAGCTGAGCTACTTTTGAGAGCGAGTCGCCATACTTGACTCGATAACGCTCGCCTTCTTTAGTGGTTGTGGTATTAGATTTAGTTTGAGCGCTACTTGCTGATTTACTGGTGACGGTGATATTTTGGCGGTTGTCACTAGTGGCATCCTTTTTCTTCGCCACTATTTTTTGAGTCACGCGCTCGTTACTAGATGAGGGAATAATTAAGATACTATTAATGAGTAACCCTGCCTCTGGACTGAGGTTGTTAATACGAGCCAACTCGTTCTTATTCACCTTATACTTAGTTGCCAGAGTGCTTAGGCTATCACCTAGCTCCACTTTATATAAGTTATGAGGTTGGTTTTTATCAGGGATAGTCAGTAGTTGCCCTATCTCGATATCCATTGCTTGCAAACCATTGGCATCAATCAACGCCGTTTGGGTGATGTCATAACGCAGAGCAATCTCATTAATGGTTTCACCCGACTCTACAATGTGCTGGGTTGCCGCTTGGGTGGCACTAAAAAACAGCATTCCTGTGACGAATAACATCGTTTTTGATACGCTGATTATACGACCACTGAGCGTGATATCTCGGGGGTTATGGTAAGCTAATGTCATTGAGCGCATCTCCTAAAAATTAATAGTGTGGCGATTATTTAGTGTTATGGTATATCACTAAGATAACGCTTATAGGCTTATCTTAGTGCTCGTATTAACATTAGGAGAGTGCGCGCAGGTATCGAAGTCGCCTAGCTACTCCTTTATTTATCTTATCAGTAGCACTTAGCCATGCTGTTTTTCAAAAGCCAGCATAAAGTCCACCAATTGCTGTACCCACTCAATTGGCACGGCATTATAAATGCTGGCACGCATACCGCCAACATCACGATGACCTTGTAGATTGAGCAGACCTGCTTTTTCTGCCTGCTCCAAAAACAGCGTATCGAGGCTGCTATCGGCTAAAGTAAAGGGAATATTCATAATTGAGCGATAGGCTGGCGCGACGGGGTTGTTATAAAAAGTGCTGTTGTCAATCGTACTATAGAGTAAGTCCGCTTTTTGCTGATTGATTTTGCCAATAGCCGCAACGCCACCTTGCTCCTGTAACCAATCAAATACCAAACCTGCCAAATACCATGAGTACGTCGCGGGGGTATTAGACATCGACTCTTTATCGACTTGATGCTCATAATTCAGCAGTTGTGGACACCACTCACTTGCTTGACCTAATAAGTCCTCACGTATGATGACAATCACTAAACCGGCAGGACCAATGTTTTTTTGTGCACCAGCATAAATCATACCAAACTTTGAGACATCAATGGGCTGCGATAAGATAGACGATGACATATCCGCGATAATCGGTACATTAACTTGGGGTGGCTCAAATATTTGTAGTCCGTGGATGGTTTCATTGGCACAATAATGAAAATAAGCGGCATCGCTGCTTAGGTTCCAGTCACTTTGTGCCGGTACATCAGTAAAACTACTGTCTTTGCCCGTGGCGACGACATTAATCTCCCCTAAACCTAATTTGGCATAACGCTGAGCTTCTTTTACCGCTTTACCCGACCATGCCCCTGTGGTCAAGTAATCCGCACGACCCCCTTTTAATAGATTTAAGGGAATCGCTGAAAACTGTAAGCTGGCACCGCCTTGTAAAAACAATACTTTATAATTATCAGGAATAGCCATTAATGAGCGCAACTGCGCTTCTGCTTTTTGGGTAATACCAATATAGTCTTTGCTACGGTGGCTCATCTCCATCACCGATAAGCCGCGACCGTGCCAGTCTAGCAGCTCATCTTGCGCTTGCAGTAACACGGGGGTGGGCATAGTCGCAGGACCTGCACAAAAATTAGCTAAGCGTTTAGGGGTCGTGGCGGTCGTCATAATAATTATCCTATTTACGAGGTAACAATAAAAATCTGTGTAGCTTATCAACAAAGTATATTAACTAAACTAGCACAGCCATTATAAAAAACATAGTCAAACTAAAGTTTAAATCGAACTAAAACGATGCAGTCATTGCCTATTAATGGGCTAATTTCTGCCATAGCTGCTGCTTAAGCTGATGATCTGCGAGCATGTCACTTAGCGTTGGCATACTTATCAAATTAGGATGCATCAGCCCATCAGGCAGAGCAGTCAAAGCGGCAATTTGTAGTGCTTCACTCATCCCGCTCAGCCTAAAAATATAACCGGCGAGACTGGCATTTGCCAAATAAGGCGCATCTTCACCGCGGCAAATAGGAAAAGATAAGGTCTCACAAGTGAGTGATAACGCTTGGGTGATGTTGTGCCATAAAGTTTGGCTGTCATGATTCAAAGCGTGAATATCAACCAATAATATCCAATTGCCATAACGCCCTCCTTGTAAGTCAAAGGGCGCTACTTTCTCTAAGATAGGCTTTTTATCAAGAGTGGCTGCTAACGCCCCATCCTCAGCGATGCACGCCATATCTTCTACGACAGGCAGCGGCGACTCGTTATCTATAGCTG
>DAIPIF010000262.1:0-2667 GCA_036770925.1 Psychrobacter sp. | reverse complement strand
TTTAAATCCATAAAATCCTATACTTACGCTGAAATAAAGTTTGGGGTGAGTGTGCCGTTGCTTGAGCCAAGCGTTACTCACCACCAACCCACATCTCATATCTTTGAGCCCTCCACTCTTTATGTAATGGTGAAAAATCCCTATGATGTCATCTTATCATCGACTCTACTCTTTTCGTCGCTGTCCTTATGCGATGCGCGCCCGTCTTGGCATTGTGTTTGCCAAATTACAGCTAGAGCTGCGAGAGATTACCCTCAAAAATAAACCGCCGCAGATGCTCGTCATGAGTCCAAAAGGCACGGTGCCTGTTTTACAGTGCTTAGGGGGCGCGGTGATTGAAGAGAGTCGGGAGATAATGATATGGGCGCTTGAGCAGAATGATCCGCAAGGGTTGCTTGATGCCGAGGTCATACGCCACGCTCACGCCTTAATCGATAAAAATGATCACGAGTTCAAATATTGGCTAGATCGTTACAAATATGCTGACCGTCATACCGATATGACCCAGACCGAGTATCGGCAGCGCGGTGAGGTGTTTTTGCAACAGCTTGAGACTTTACTGGCGCAAAATCGCTATTTACTTGGGGATAGCGTGACGATTGCGGATATTGGTATTATGCCTTTTGTGCGACAATTCGCTCATGTTAATCGGGATGTTTTTTATCGTTTGCCCTATCCTCATTTACAGCGCTGGCTACAACATTGGTTGGCGCATCCGCTGTTTTTGCAAGTGATGACTAAATATCAGCCTTGGCAACAGGGGGATGAGAGAGTTATTTTTCCGTCTTAACGTCCTCATATTTGGTACTTGGTTTCAGTGTTTAATTTAATCATAAGCATGTTTGATTTTGAATATATTTCCAGCTTTAGCCGCTCTCTTATGAAATGGGTAGGGGATTTCCTATATAATGTCAGTCACCTCATTATTAACACCCCCTTCACTGTAGGCTTTTTTTATTAAAAAGTCTTTTTATTAGGTAAAAACGGTGCTTTATGTTTAACGCTTCCTCGACTCGTTTAAATAAATACATCAGCGAAAGCGGTATTTGCTCACGCCGCGATGCTGACCGCTTTATTGAGCAAGGCAATGTATACATCAATGGCAAGCGTGCTACGGTAGGTCAGCAGGTGCTTGCTGGAGATACGGTAAAAGTAAATGGACAGCTCATTGAGCCCAAAGACGCCGATGACTTTGTATTTATTGCATTGAATAAGCCAGTGGGTATTGTCAGCACCACCGAAAGCGCTGAGAAAAATAACATTGTCGATTTTGTTCGGCATAGCGTGCGTATTTTCCCCATTGGGCGTTTGGATAAAGATTCCCAAGGCTTAATATTTTTGACCAGTAATGGCGATTTGGTGAATAAAGTGCTGCGTGCGGGCAATAATCATGAAAAAGATTATCTGGTAACGGTAAATAAGCCGATAACAGATAGTTTTATCGAGGGTTTAGCGAGTGGCGTGCCTATTTTGGGTAGAATGACAAAAAAATGCCCCGTAACTAAGGTTGCGCCTACCGTCTTTAATATCACCCTCGTACAAGGTTTGAACCGGCAAATTCGTCGTATGTGTGAGCATTTTGGTTATGACGTCGTAAAGCTTGAGCGTACACGTATTATGAATGTCAGTCTGAAAGGTTTGCCGGTTGGCGATTGGCGAGATTTGACCCCAAAAGAGTTGTCCGTTTTATTAGAATCTATAGCAGACTCTTCTTCAGAAGACAGTACGGCGGCTAAGAAATCGCGGCATACACCCCGAAAAAAACCTCGTACGGATGGCTCCTCAAAACCAAAAGCGCCTGCAAAATCAACGGGCGCTGCAAAGGGCGGTACGAGACACTCCAAGGATGGGGCGAAAAAATCAGCGGGCTCCTCTAAAGGTAAGCGTCCTTTTGGGGAAAATCACAAGTCTGGCGGCAATGGCAAACCGGCAACTCATGGCAAACGTCCTGTAAAAGGTAGAGGTTCTTCGCGCTCCTCAAAACGATAGAGTGATAGGTCGTGGCAGCCATAGTCAGTAATGATATAGTGCCGCAATAATTAATAGTTATAAAAGGTTCACATGATGGCACGTACCGCTAATGCATTACACATTTTAGTCAAAGATAAAGAACTGGCTGAAGACATTATTGCCAAGCTTAAAAAAGGCGCTCACTTTGACGTACTGGCTAAAAAACACTCCACTTGCCCCTCAGCCAAAAAAGGCGGCAACTTAGGAGAATTTAAAAAAGGTCAAATGGTGCCTGCATTTGATAAAGTCTGCTTCAACGGCGAGCTTTTCACCCCACACTTAGTCAAAACTAAATTTGGCTGGCATGTGGTTAAAGTACTGTACAGGACGTAAGACTCTGTATTAGGGCAGTGTCACATTCAACACCAAAACAATGACTGCTCATTCAGCCTTTATAAAAGTATATCATTAGCGCTTGGCTTGTTTACTTTTGATTGCTCTATTGAGTGCATGGCAGACTAAATCAGCGGTTATGCGCTTGCTGGACGATTTGTTCGACTTGCATAAAATCTGTATGCCGTACATCTTTGCCGCTGGTACAAAAAATGACCAGCTCAGCAATGTTTTTAGCGTGATCGCCCACCCGTTCCAGGGCGCGTAAAACCCAAAGTATGTTAATCACTTTGGACACATGGCGGCTGTCTTCCATAATATAGG
>DAIPIF010000261.1:0-2668 GCA_036770925.1 Psychrobacter sp. | reverse complement strand
CGTGCAAAGGCATCAGCGTTCGCACCACCAATAATGCTGAAATTAGCCACGAAACCGCCAAGTTAGGTCGCTTATGGCAAAAGTTTTATCAAAATCATGTCGGCAATCTGCCTGAAGGTGAAGATATTTATGGTATTTATCATAACTATGAGAGCGATGACTTAGTCGGCGCTTTTGATGTTGTGGCAGGCTGGAAAGTTAATCCAGAGCAAGCTGAGACCGACCCGTTAAATCATGCCAATGCCAGTCATGTGGTAACCGTGACGATTCCTGCAGGCAAATATCTGGTATTCTCTGAAAAAGGCAATATGCCAAATACAGTGATGAATGCTTGGGAAAAAGCGTGGGAGTACTTTAACGATGCCAGTTGTAGCCATACCCGTACTTATAATGTCGATTTTGAGCATTATATCGCCGGTAACTTAGAGTATGGGCAAGTGGATGTTTATATTGGTATTGAATAAAAGCTTTGAGGTTAAAAAAAGCAGCACTTGTTCATGACAAGTACTGCTTTTTTTTGGCTCATATCAGTTGTCAGCGATAAACAGACTTAAAATACCGTCAGCGTCTTATCAGTATTTTTTAAATTGTAAGAGAACCATAAACCATGTTTGACTTTCATTTTAGCTTACAGTTAATGATGTACCACCTCATTCAATTAGGTATTGCTTTCATGCTGTCATTGCCCATTGCGCTTAATCGTGAGATGAAAGATGATGGTGCAGGATTGAGGACTTTTCCATTGGTCAGTATCGTATCGTGCGCTTTTATGCTGGTGGCGGTCGATATTTATCATAGCTCACAGCCTGAAGCGCGGATTATGTATGCGATTATTACCGGTATGGGTTTTATCGGTGGTGGCGCTATTTTCAAAGGCGAGAATACGGTAAAAGGTACGGCGACGGCGGCAAGTTTATGGAATACTTCGGCTATTGGCATCTCCGTGGCTTATGGGCGTTATGAGATTGCCATAATATTATCCGTGGTTAATTTTTTAATCCTGCAATTCTCAGAACCTTTCAAATCAAAAAGTAAGCTGAGGTATTAGCGCCTAAGCATAAATCAAAAAAAGCACCGAACCATTGGGCTCGATGCTTTTTTTGGTTGAGTGATGTCGAGTTTAGAGTAGCTCTTTACGCAGCTGCGCAGGTGACTTAGGCGACAATAAGCTTGGGGCAACGTCGAGTACGGTTTTTGCCCCAGTCTCGCCTGCCATATTCATTTTATAGGCGGCGCGGGCATACGCCACAAGCACGCTTGAGGTAAATTCAGGGTTGCTGCCGAGCGTCAATGAAAATTCCAACACTTGATTGTTCTGCTCATGCTCCAAGCCGCTTACGCCACTGCGAATCACGAAACCGCCATGAGGCATTTTTTGATGGTCACGCTCAAAAGTTTGTGCATCAATGAAATGCACGACGGTGTCGTAGTCAGCAAAGTAGTCCGGCATAGTCACGATGGTGTTGCGTACGGCATCGCCATCTGCATCATCTGCTAGGACGATATAGCATTCACGGGTATGCTTCTCGCGAGTGCTTAGCGTAGGTTGTTCACCGCTGCGTACCCGTGCCATCGCAGATTCTGAGGGAAGGGTATATTGCACGCCCGACTTCACACCATCCACACGGCGTACCGCATCGGAGTGTCCTTGGCTCAAACCCTTGCCCCAAAAGGTATAAGTTTCGCCAACGGGTAAAATAGCTTCACCGTATAAGCGGTTGATAGAAAACAAACCGGGATCCCAACCGACAGACAACATGGCGACTTTGCCCGCTTGCTTAGCAGGTACATCAAGCGCCGCAAAGTACTCAGGAATTTTGGCATGAGTATCAAAGCTATCAACGATATTAAATAAACGGGCGAATGCAGGACCTTGCTCAGGCAAATCAGACTTAGAGCCACCACATAATATCAGTACGTCTATGTCATCTTTATATTGTTCGATATCGCTCATGGCATACACGGGCACGCTGGCGTCAATTAGGCTGACAGTGGTGGGATCTCGGCGACTAAATACAGCGACTAACTGCATATCTGGATTTTGCTTGATAGCGGCTTGAGTACCACGACCAAGGTTGCCGTAACCGGCGATAGCGACTCTAATTACTGGGGTCATTATGATTTGCCTTAAGTTGGTGGTGCGCACAGTCCATTACTGCAGAGGTCATAGGTATCAAATCATACATACGATATATTAAGCGGCTGCAGTAAACTGCACGGTAATAGATAAATAATTACTAAAAACAGCACTTATTTTAGAGAAAAATTATGACAAGTGATAGCTTACTTTACATATCTGTCGCCAAATATACAAGGTCACTATTTTATCCTCCTTGATGCTTTTCATGCCAGTCACAAGCATGCGCCTAACATTTTCTCAATCTCTTGATAAACCAGTGAGCCATAGTGGTCATTATCGATCGCTAATAATAAGGCGCGCTCTTTTTCTCTATCAGCACTACTCTCATGGCTAACGCTACACTCTGCATACACCTGAGGACATAGCTCAAAATGCACCCCTGACAGCAAATATCTTCCTTGCTCAAAACAGCCACTAACGATTGCATTTTTGCCACTGCTGTAGGTGGCTAAAACCTTAAAGTCAGCCTCTGCATCCCCTACAAAGTACGCGCCGCCATGATAATAAACCTTATCTTGTTGACCATTA
>DAIPIF010000260.1:0-2676 GCA_036770925.1 Psychrobacter sp. | reverse complement strand
TCAACTATAGTTGGTAATGAATAAAGTACATATGTTGACCTGTAAAGAGATTGGTATAATTTTTCCTAGCATGTAGTGTCTATATTGTCTCAATGCTGCGAAATGTTTATATTGAATGGATAGGATTGTTGATATTCACACCCAATACTCCTTTAACCAAGGGCTTGGCTTGACATGCCGATACCATTTACCACCGCCGCCAGTAATGGCATCGGGTGGATTAATCTCCCCATGGAAGATAACCATCTTGGCACCCTCAGGAAGGGTGGGCGCGCGCACAAAGTTGAAGGGAATAGGCGCCATACATTGATACTTAAAGCTGACGCACCACGTTTTGTCCCAATACTCTAGATGATGATGCTCACGTAAGTAATGGGACAGATAAGCTTGCTCATGGCGCACTTGTGAGCTGATTTGTACAAAGTTTTGCTCAAAGTTGCTGAGCAGCTCAGGATAAGTGCCCATACCAATGTTAAAGCGATACACCGAGCTGTTACCGACCATGCGCCACGGCTTTTTCCAGTCACGAATGATGACCACGCTGTCCTCAAACTTTGCCTGATAAGTAAAAAAGCCATCAATATTATCCACGATGACAATATCAATATCTAAAAACAGCGCCACGCCTTTGAGCTCATATAGTTCAGGCTTAAAGGTAGTGAGCTTTTTCCAGCCGCGTTCAGGCAAGCCTGCTGGCAAATTAAGTTCAGGTATCGGATAGCACTGTACGGCAGGGTCGATGCCGCTGCTATCATCCGTCAAACACACCATTTGGAAGTCGAGGGTTAAGTGGCGATTGACCATATTATAGAGGCGATTGACATAGTCGCTGCCATATTTATCGCCCCATTTCATACAGATAATATAACGCTGTTCAGAGGTAGGGTCAGCTGTAGGCGTTTGACTGATCGTTGAGGGGTCTGTGTCAGTGCTCATAAATCTCTCATAGTGGTCTAAAAATATCAGGATGACTATATTTATGATGGCTCTATAGCTGGGCATCATTATTTTGAGTTTGCAGGTTATGATGGTAATTACGGCGGGCAAACTCAGTCAGCGTAGCCGTATCTATATTATAAGGGTTATCGATAATGGGAATGTGTTTAAAGCGCCGATAGCTCCACATATAATGCGTATAGTGGTGGGTTACCATCTGCTCCATCGCCTGATTTAGGGCACGCGCTGATAGGCTCGCGTTGCGCTCATACAGTCTCGGGTCATCAAGGTTATAGCAATAGATATCAAACCCGTCCCCATTCTCTCGGCGAATACAGGAGATGCCGACTAACGCACACTTGGTTTTGCTTGCTAATTTTGAGGCAAGGGTGCTGGTTAGGGTATCCACACCAAAAAAAGGCACGATGACGCCGCCTGAAGGTTCAGGGACGTGATCAGGTAAGACGATGCTAAAGCCGCCTTGTTTCAGGGTTTTAAAGACCGCTTTGACGCCACTGGCATCGGTGGGTACTAAGGTGGCATTGAGGCGTTGGCGACCTTTGAGCACAAAGTCGTTGGTCAGATTGCCTTTAACCGGTTTATACATGATAGTGGGCGAGCCGAACTGATTGAGCCAAGCGTTCATCATCTCCCACGTCCCCAAATGCGGCACAATAGCCAGCATCCCGTTGGGGTTTGCGAGCCCCTGACGTAAGATATCTTGGTTATGAACCTCACGAATTTGCTCAATACTCCATGCCGGTGACATCGCCCAGCTTTTGACGGACTCCACACTGCTTAAGCACTGATGCCGCACAATGTCTTTGATTAACGCCTGCCTTTGCGGCTCGGATAAGGTCGGATTGACCAAGGTCAGATTGGTTTTGATGCTGCGGATAAGACTGGCATTTGGTATCTTTATGAGTATCCATGCCACAAAACGCGCCACTATCTGCAGTACAGATAAAGGCACGTATTTGAAGAGTTGGTACGGATTCATGACCGCATACCTAATAATAAATGAGACTGTAAAACGTCACGGTTTATCATAACTGGTTATCATATTATCCTTACATCAACAGCCCTTATTGAGCCGGTTTGTCAGCGTCTGCTTGCACTTTTTCGCGTACCCGAATGCCAAGCTCACGCAGCTGCTTACCATCAACCGCAGCAGGGGCTTGGGTCAATGGGCATTCAGCCGTCTTGGTTTTTGGGAAAGCGATGACATCACGGATAGAATCTGCGCCAACCATCAGCATAATCAGACGATCCAAACCAAAGGCGAGACCACCATGCGGCGGCGCACCGAATTTGAGCGCATCAAGTAAGAAGCTGAATTTTTCTTCGGCTTCCGTTTTATCGATACCGAGCGCTTCAAATACTGCTTGCTGCATCTCAAGCGTATTGATACGTAAGCTACCACCGCCGACTTCAGTACCGTTGAGTACCATATCATAAGCGATAGATAGCGCAGTTGCGGGGCTGTCTTTGAGTTCTGCCACTGAGCCTTTAGGCTTAGTAAACGGATGGTGCACAGAGGTCCATTTGCCATCGTCGGTTTCTTCAAACATCGGGAAGTCAGTAACCCAAAGCGGCGCCCATTCACAAGTGAGCATCTCTAAATCAAGCCCGATTTTTTGACGTAGAGCGCCCATCGCATCATTGACGATACGGGCTTTATCCGCACCAAAGAAGATAATATCGCCATCAGTTGCGCCGGTACGCTCAACAAGGCTAGCA
>DAIPIF010000259.1:0-2689 GCA_036770925.1 Psychrobacter sp. | reverse complement strand
ATAACTCGATAACTATAAAAGGTTTATGATGAAAAATCATGCTGAAAATGCCGCCCGTAAGCAATTTTATATTGCCACCGCTAATATGCTGAATTTAGCCAATCCTCAGCGTATTTATTATGAAAATGCGCCCGCCTATGATGATAAAACCTATCAGCATAAAGTGCGCGGTCTCACTGAACTACTCTCAAAAGCCCATGCTGATATCATCGCAGTGCAAGAGGTTTGGGATAGTGACGCCCTGACCGAGATTGCGGTAGGATTAGGGTTTAAACCTGAAGATATCGTCATTCCTCTAGCGAGTAATGACCCCAAAAGCCCTTATACTCAAGGTAGAGGCGCGCAAAACACCCCAGCGGTTGGGATTATCAGCCGTTTTCCCACCCTTGAGAGCCAACTTCTAGAAGAGATAGTTCCTAAAGCGGTACTAGAGATTCCGGATATGGGCGCGTATCAGCGGTTTAACCGTCCGCCCTTATTATTGAGAGTGGATATTTTTGGTCAGCCTGTAACGATTGTTACTGCGCACCTGAAGAGTAAACGGGCGTTTTTTTTACGCGATAAAAATGGGCAGCTATTAGAGGATATGAATGACCCTCATATCCGTATTCGTGCCAAATTACGTAGTTTGTGTATGCGCGCGGCAGAAGCGGCATCTATTCGCCTCGCTATTATCGAGCGTCTGCAACATACTCATGAGCCGCTTATTTTACTAGGAGATATGAATGATGTCACCGGTAGCGTGACTACTCAGTTAATGACCGAGACAGGCGAGGTGAATTATGATAAAAGTATGCGCGATGTGGCACTATTTGATGCGGCACGTATCCAGTCCCATTACGGTTGGATGAAAGATGTGGCGTATACCCATATCTACCAAGGTATGCCAGAGGTGATTGACCAGCTGTTTGTCTCCGAGGAGTTTTTACCGAGCAGTAAATTTGCGCTGGGACAGGTTGAGCGCGTTGATTATTTTAATGACCATCTTAAGTGGGATTATACAGATAGAGTCACAGATCATGGTATTATACGTGCGAAAATAAAGATTATAGTAGTCATTATAGCTGTTTTTATCCTATCCATATGCCTAGCTTATCATAACGTAAGCGTTTATAACCTGCTCTATAAGTGATGGTGGCGGTTGTATTAACTGTAAAACCCAGCATACTTGCCATTTATAGAGATTGTCTATATCTTGCTCATATTAGCAAGTATCAGCAGCATCTATAAAGAGCGGTTATCAATAGTAGGTTTTAATATTAAGAGGTTAGTAATGAGTGATCGTAGAGATGACAAAATAGAAGATGTGTTGGTAGATTCAGAGCTGGCAAAAAAGCTGGTGCCTAATAAATTTAAATTTACCAGTCAGCAAGGTCGTATTCGCCGTCAAAAATTATTGATGGGTGCCAAGACTTTGAGTGAAACGCACCCTATCAATGATATTACCCTAGCGGCAGTATGCGAAGAGGCAGGGATTCCCCGTGCCTCAGCGTATCATTTCTTTCCTAATATCGAGGCGATATTTTTAGCGCTACGTTTTTTAAATGCGATAGAGATACTTGAGATATTAGCAACGGTAGAAACCGCTAATTGCGATAGATGGCAGGGATATTTGACCATGCTTATTGAGCGCTCTATCCATATCTTTCATGAAGATCCAACCAAAGCCAAACTGATTTATGACACCAATACCCCTGATTTTGAAGGTGATAGTTTTGGTGAAGATATGGATCATCAGGTCATAGGATTGGTCTATCAGCGCTTATCAGAGCGTTATGAGATGCCGAAACTTAAAGATATTGAAGATATTTTACTGGTTACTTACAGTATCATTAATAGCATATTTACCTTATCGTATCGTCGTCATGAGAGTATCACGGATAAATATCTGCAAGAGGCAATCACTGCTTCTATCGCCTATCTGCGCTGTTATTTACCAGAGAAATTACCCCGTAAAATTGCTGAATAAGGGCGTATTAAATATCGCTAAGCTGCCTTAATAAGATAAATCCTAAAAAGCCGACGCTATGTCGGCTTTTTTGATGGCGGCTTAAAAGTCGCGTTAGTCAATAATCTGATAAGTTACGGTGGGAGTGAGCATTTGAATGATAATGTTTGCGGGTAACGCCAGCGTACTATCGATTTGAGGCGCTGTATTTTGATGAGTTAAGTTTTGATTGTTTGGGCTTTGATGGTCTAAAGGCGGCGTGTTTATCGTTAAAGACAGTGCTTGAGCCGTACAATTATCGTCGGCAGCCGCTCGCGGCGCATAGTGCTGATAATAGCGGTTGATGAGAGACTCAAGCTGGACGTTAGATGTTGCCTCATGGTTATGGACATACGCTTCTCGCGCTTGCTGCAACCAGCGATCTGCCATTTGAAAAGGCGCACTTGAGGCATCAGCCCCATATTTGCAGTGATCAGCGGCTGCCCAAATCAGTGCCACTTCACTAAATGCCACTGCTTTTGGGGCGTGCGTTATGCCTCCGCTTGCCTTGAGCGCGCTCAGTGTTGCCCACAAATCAGGGCGCATCAAGGCGGAGGTTGCCGGTATAGCAGAGGTGAGCGCAAGGCTATCCTCATTGCCATCTTGTAACGCTTGCAAAATAGTACCGCCCCTTTGTAAGGCATCAGTACCCGCGGCTGAAGCGTTATCTATGGCGTTTTCATGCTTCGCATACTGCAGCCA
>DAIPIF010000258.1:0-2729 GCA_036770925.1 Psychrobacter sp. | reverse complement strand
CACCTCAAACCCAAACTTACCCAACGCTTCCCTTAACATCGCAATATTATAATACGCATGCGCATTGACGGTGTTTTGGAAGAAGATATAGAGCGTATCAAAATGCTGACGCTGATTGGCAATTGCTTGCGCCCAGTCCTGCATCTCGACCTCGCTATAACGATAATCATGACGGTCAGCGGCACTCATCGCATCCCACCAGTTTAGATTATTACCATGCATCCGCAGATAGCCCGTACGCTCGGTAAATATTATCCGTGACGGTGGCAGTCCGCTGACTTTAGGATAATCAACGCTGCACCAAATTAAGCCTTGTTTGATAAAACTATCAACCACTTGCGGGGTATGCCAGCCATTATGACGAAACTCAATAGCGAGTGGATAGTCTTTGAACCAACTCACGAGATTAGCCAAATACAGACGATGCTCACGGGTACGGTCAAAACCGTGCGGAAATTGCAGTAATAATGGCGCGAGAGCGTTGGCTTCGATAAGCGGCGTTAGCGCAGTTAAGAAAGCTTGCGCGTGCTCGCTTGTGCCTCTGCGGGCATGAGTGAAGTCTTGATGAAGTTTGATGGCGAATTTCAATTCACTATTTGCCTCAACATAGGCTTTATTAACCATACCTGCAAAGGCTTTCTGTCCGATAGGGGCATAAAAGGTGCTATTAATCTCGACTGCGCCGTATTGTTTGGCGTACTCACGCAGAAAGTCGGTTTTTTGCGTGCCAATGGGATAAAGCGTGCCTAATAAATCCGTATCGCTATAGCCGCCTGTGCCGAGATAAATACGCGGGGTAGCGTTATTATTCATCATCAATCGTTATTTGCCCTGTTTATTAGCCTTTTATATTATAGCTTTAAGCTTACTTTTGTCGCTGCCACAGCCACTCGATGACGGCGAGTAAGGCGTTATTGCTGCTAGCAAACTCACGAGTTATGGCGGCGCGTCCGTCATCAAATAACGACTGGGCGTAGCGGGTCGCCTGCTCAACGCCCATTAATTTGACATAGGTGGATTTATCCAATTTTTCATCGCTGCCGGCAGGTTTACCAAGGGCATCAGTAGAGGTCGTGACGTCTAAAATATCATCTTGCACCTGAAAGGCGAGACCAATATGTTGGGCGCAGTCTTGTAAGGCGATACGCTGCGTAGCCGTCGCACCTGCGCAAATGCCGCCCATTAATATCGCGGCTTCAATGAGCGCGCCGGTTTTATCACGGTGAATGGCTTCTAAATCGTTCTGCGAAATATCCGTAGAGGCTTCAGCATTGAGATCAAGCATTTGTCCCGCCACCATACGTCTGGCACGCGGCGCAAATATAGCGGCGAGCTGGCTTGCAATCGCTGAATCAAAAGGCGCAAAGCTTGGTATCTCGGCGCTCAATACCTCAAAAGCTAAGGTTTGTAATACGTCACCTGCGAGCAATGCCGTTGATTCTGCAAAAACGATATGCGCCGTTGGCTGCCCTCGGCGCAAATCATCATCATCCATACATGGCAAATCATCGTGCACTAGGGAATAAGTATGCAGCAGCTCCACCGCTAATGCGGCACGGCGGCACATATCATAGGCGCTGTTATGCTGTACAATTTGCGCTAAATTATCGGTATTTATGGCTAGGTTTTGCTGCGTTTCGGCAGGCTCATGACGGCGTTGATGGCTCTTATCAACGCTGACAAACGCACTGGCAACCAATAAGGGGCGCACCAGTTTGCCGTGTCCCGTCATCACATAACGGCACGCGTCATTGAGTGGGTTTGGCAAGTTGGCATAAGCAAATAGCGTCTCAATATCTTGCGTCAACTGTGCGCGCAGATGCTGGTGGAATGGCTCAAAATCAGTAAAACAGGTAAAACGAGAAGTAGAGGACATAGACATAACTCAATCAGCCAGCATATCGATAAAAGTGAAAATAACCCTAGTGTAGCATGATAGTTGCTAGCGCTTATATGTGCACGTTGCCGATGCTTTATTTTGGTTATGTTTTTGGTTACGTATTGGTAATTTAACTTGTCGGCTGAATGTGCTTTGATAGATGGCAGCTTGCAGCACCAAGCGCTTATAAGGGCTTATAAGGGCTTAATTGTGACTTGCGAGTCCTATCTTAGCTTGTGACAGTGGGGGTCATAATCCCCTACACTAATTGGCGATGCATTTTAGACCACTATCATGCCCTTAAAATAGCTAAAAGGGTTCATGCCGTATCATCAAAAATAGTGCTAAAAAATAGGCTCATCCACTTTACCCATCATTATAGTCATAAAACACTTATAATCATAAAACGCTAGATTTTAAAACCACTAGACTTTAAAAACCAAGCAAGGAGTTTCAAATGGTATACCAAGGAAATCGTATTACGGTAAGTATGCTAGAGGACGGCATCGCTAATATGCATTACAACGCTGAGGCTGAGAGCGTGAATAAATTTGACGCCGAAACCAATAAACAGTTTAGCGAAGCGGTCAGCGCCCTAGAAAAAGCCGACGCCGTTAAAGGCTTAATTGTCACCTCAGGTAAAGGCGTTTTTATCGCCGGTGCTGATATTACCGAATTTGTGGCGTATTTTAAGCAATCAGAAGCGGATATTAAAGACTGGATTATTAATATCAATGACGCCTTTAATCGCTTTGAAGATTTGCCGTTTCCGAAAGTAGCTGCCATCAATGGCGCCGCGCTTGGCGGTGGTTGTGAGATGACCTTGGTTTGTGAATACCGTGTCATGAGC
>DAIPIF010000257.1:0-2731 GCA_036770925.1 Psychrobacter sp. | reverse complement strand
GACCCCAACCTTGGCAAGGTTATGCTCTACCACTGAGCTATTCCCGCTTATATCATAACGCTGTGTGGTGAACCACTGCTACGTCTTGATAGGATGGCTATTCTAGCAAATATTTGGCGAGTGTCAACCTATTTTTTAAATTATTTTAAAATAAACAGGCAATCTGCGGTAAATAAAATTATATTTACTTATAAGTAATTGATTTCAAAGTAAATAAATAAAGATAATAAAAATATATTTTAAATATAAAGAGTCGCTCTAAGCTCTCTCATCAGTGGTTAGTCAGATTAATTTGCGGCTCCTATTTGCGGCTCCTAGAGGATACCAGCGGCGTTGTATTATCATCACACTTACCAAGAGTACCATGTTGAATGATTTTACTTACAATCATAGGCAGTATTGTTACTTTTACTGCATAGGTTTTGGGGGGTTATACTGCCTATAATAGTCTTTATTGATAATCGTACGATGACCTACTTTGTGTTATTTTCTGTATTTACAGCGAGGATGTTTATAATGAAAAAATTGATGATAACGACGGTGATGGCGGCTTCTTTGTCAGTGCTTAGCTTAACGGGCTGCTCAAGTACTACGGGTAGCGGCGCTATCGGGGTTGACCGTCAGCAGTTATTACTAGTATCTAATGAGCAAGTGCTGCAATTATCCGCCCAAAGCTATAATAAAAGCTTGCAAGACGCTAAAAAGCAGGGAGTACTTGATACCAATACAGCACAGCTCAATCGCCTCAAAGGTATCTCTAATAGCCTCATCCGGCAGGTCGGTGCTTATCGACCAGATGCGGCAAAATGGAGTTGGGAAGTACATACCATTCAGTCAAATCAGCTCAACGCTTTTGTGATGCCCGGCGGTAAAATTATGTTTTATAGTGGCATTATCGACCGCTTAAATCTAAGCGATGATGAGATTGCCGCCATTATGGGTCATGAGATGGCGCATGCGCTACGGGAGCATTCACGTGAACGCCTGTCACGTGAGTACGCCACGCAGACGGGTATCGGTCTGGCGGCAAGCGTCTTTGGGTTATCACAAGGGCAAGCGGAAATTGCTGGTTTGGCGGGCGATTTTGGGCTGAGCCGTCCACACAGTCGCACGCAAGAGAGCGAGGCGGATCAAATCGGTCTTGAGCTGATGGCGCGGGCGGGTTACAACCCACAAGCAGCGATAACCCTGTGGCAAAAAATGCAACGTGCCAGCCAAGGCGAGCCACCGCAGTTTTTGAGTACTCACCCAAGCAGCAGCAACCGTATCGCGCAATTACAAGCTTTAATGCCCAAAGTAATGCCGCTGTATCAGCAGGCGCGCCGCTAACTTTGGATTGATGATGGCTACGCTGTCGCTGAGGTTTTGGCTTAAAAACCGCATCATTAAATGCGATGAGGCATCATTACTATTAGCCCCAAAAAGCAGAGTGCCAAATAGCTAGGTTCAATAGCTGAGGCGCTCTGCTTTTTTGTGTATCAGCGTCTGTTATAATGGTTTTTAGGCACTTTTAAAAAATCACCCTGCCATAAAAACCCTACTTTTTTAATACTCATTGCATTGGCTATCCGCTAGCCTCTATAAGGATGAATCGCTATGACTACTTCTCAAGCACCACAGCCGATTGCCGACGCGCTCACGCAAAAACTGCAAGCACTACAACCGCACTATCTCGACTTAGTCAATGAGTCGATGAGCCATGCCGGATACTTTGAGGGTAAAGAGAGCCATTTTAAGCTCACTATCGTCAGTGATGCCTTTGATAACAAACGTCCTGTGGCACGCCATCAAATGGTTTATGCTATCGTCTCGGATCTACTGACGTCACAAGGTGGCACAGTGCATGCTTTAGCTATTCATGCTTATACCGCTATGGAGTGGCAAGGAAAAAGCCCTGATAGTCCTCAGTGTGCGGGTCAAAATCAAGCCTAGGCGCTGACACATCAGGATTGATATCCTCTAATCACTAACACAATTAATGACTGAAACGACTGAAAGCAGTCAACCCTTAAAACTCTCTGATAACTACGGTCACTATACTGTTATTTGCGCACAATAATACCTATAAAGGTAAAAGGAATCACGCTCCATGAAACATCTGCATACCCTGTTGGCATTATTAATTATCGTATTATTTGTCTATCAAAGCTATTTGGTATTAAGCCATAATAAAGCTGCGCCCAAAATGATAAAAATCTCCAGTCATATCCTTTATACGTTAGTTATCATTTCAGGGGCGTGGATGCTGATGCAACTGATGGGCGCACAAGCCCCTGTGCAGTGGGTATTTGCCAAAGTGATATTACTAGTAGCCGCGATTAGTGTCAGTATCAAAGCCTTTAATCCCAAGGCGACTGCCATTCAAACCAAAGCCGGTATTTTTATCGCGACCGTGGCTTATATTGGTATTGTTATCTTAGCCATTGCAAAACCGGCTAACTTATTCTAATTGGTCTTATGCACTATTAACCTCATGGAGTTGGATAACTATGAAAACCCTCAGCACAGCGACCCTACTAGCAGCCGTTGGCATCTTTGGTTTATCAGGCTGCGCCACGTCTGGTAATTTGACGCCGCAATATGTGCCGCCAAGCACATATCAAAGCTATGATTGCCAAGCATTAGCGCAAGAATATAACCGCGTCAATCGTTACGTTGATGCCACTCGTAATCAGCAATCGACGTTATCAACCTCAGGTGTGGGTGTGGGTATTTCGGCAGGACGTTGGGG
>DAIPIF010000256.1:0-2763 GCA_036770925.1 Psychrobacter sp. | reverse complement strand
GTCGCCGATATCATCTCAGTGCCGTTATACTTTTATAAAGGCTATACGTTTACCGCATTACAGTATGTGGTGCTGACTCTCATTGCAATTTGGGCATATTATGAATGGCAACAACGTTACCGCGTACAATCTAACCCAGCATACGCCTGATTCAGTCTTTAAAGTGGCGATTCTGGGCGCAGAAAGCACGGGCAAAACCACCTTATGTCGCGATTTAGCCGCGCATTTTGCAAGCCCTTGGGTGCCAGAATATATGCGTACTTATCTGCAAGCAAAATGGGACAACGAACAAGCGACTTGCACTTGGGAGGATTTATTGCCTATTGCTCAGGGTCAAACTGAGCTTGAAAATAAATTAGCTCGGCAAGCCGCCCAATCTGTTCGACCTATTATCAACCCTCAAAATAGTAAAAATTCTGACAAACAAAGTATTCCAAACAAAAGCTACCTATTTTGTGATACCACTCTTTTTGAATTAATGGTCTATTCCCACTGGTATTATGACGACTGTCCTGCTGCCCTCAAACACGCCGCCTTGGTACATCATTATGATTTAATTTTGCTGACCGAAGTGGATACGCCGTGGGTGGCTGATGATTTGCGTGATGCGCCCCATCAGCGCGAGGAAATAAGCGCGTATTTTGCCAGTCAGTTAGATACTCATGATAAAGTATTTAGGCGTATTGGCGGCGCTAGAGAGCAGCGAGTCTCGCAGGTTGTAGAATGGTTAGGAAATTTACAATCCACTTAGGCTATTTAGAAAATTAAGCTCATTTAATAGCCGCGCTATTAAATGGGCTAACTGTAGATTACAACGGCACAGGAATCACTTTTGAGAGTTACCCTTTTTACTATTGCCGCGCTCATCGCCTTTGCCGCAAACTCTTTACTATGTAGGATGGCGTTGGCTCATGGTGCTATCGACCCGTGGAATTTTACAATTATTCGCCTATTCAGTGGCGCTATTTGTCTTGCCATTATTATGGCGATAGCTCAATGGCGTCTGAAACCTATTAATAAAGATACTACTTTAGTCGATGCCGCTTTATCAGAAAAAGGCAGTTGGCTGAGTAGTCTCAGCTTAGTCATTTATGCGCTGTGCTTCTCGCTTGCCTATGTCGAGCTCGATACCGGTACTGGCGCGCTTATTTTGTTTGCTGCGGTACAGTTTACGATGATTGGCTGGGGCATTTATAAAAAAGAGCCTTTGAGCGCCGTGCAAGGGCTAGCGCTCAGCGTCGCCTTTATGGGTTTTATTTACTTGATGCTGCCCTCAGCGACGGCGCCGTCATTATTTGGCGCGCTGATGATGGCGATAAGCGGCAGCGCTTGGGGCGTTTATAGCATACGCGGCAAGACATGTGTGTCACCACTGCAAGCGACAGGCTTTAACTTTATCAGAAGCCTTGTGATGCTGCCGCTATTACTATTAATGAGCATAAGATACTTCGCAGCAGTCAGCCTAGAAGGCATATTGCTAGCTGCGCTATCAGGTGCGGTCACCTCGGGGGTGGGTTATAGCTTATGGTATGTGGCGATGCCGCTGCTAAAAAACACCCAAGCGGCAGTGCTGCAATTATGTGTGCCGATACTGGCGGCGATAATGGGCGTATTATGGTTATCTGAGCCGCTGACTCTCAGATTCATGATTGCAAGCACCATAATTTTGGGTGCGGTGTGGGTGTTTGTCCGCCACAAAAAAACCGCGCCATATGCCTCTTAGGCTGATATAAAACGCCTGTTGCGCCATCCGCTTTTTATGAGATTAAGTGGTCTTTATGTCTGGTTTTTGAGCGATAAACTGCACCACTGCGCTCAGTCCTTGATGGCGCTTACCTTCTGCAATCAGACGCCGCTTTTCAACACCGACCAGCTCGTTAAGCGCGGCAAATTCCGTTTGCAAACAATCTAATGAACCAAAGCGCTCTTTTTGGGTGGCAGGTGGTCCACCTATCGCCTCCATAGTCAGCTGCTCCTTGGTATACGCTTCAATTAACACGATGCCATTTGGCTTTAGGGCAGGGATGATTTGGGCATGAACATACTGGCGCAGCGCCTCAGGCATATGCGCCCAAATAGAGACGATAGCGTCCCACTTGGCAACCCCAAAATCATAATCCTCTAAATTGGCGACTTGAGTGGTGATAGTCACTCCACGCTCACACGCCAAATGGGTCGCTTTTTTTAAACCCACCTCAGACATATCCATTGCTGTCACGTTATAACCTTGCTCTGCTAAAAATACGGCGTTCCTACCCTCACCCTCCGCTAAACACAGCACCTCGCCGCCTGCTGGGAGATACTCACAGTATTGTTTTAAAAAGTCATTAGGCTCTGTACCAAAGACATACTCCGCGGCACTGTAGCGCTCATCCCACATATTACATTCCTTTTTTATGACAGGGCGTTCAATTGTAACCCTTATCTGCCTAGCATATCATCCAAAAACCTTAGTTTAATTATACCTCATGTAATAAATATTCATTATTCATCGCCACTCATACGTATTATTCTATAATACGCTCTCCCCTGATGAATTAATCTGAGATTTATGCCCACCGTTTTGATAAAAATGGTACGATATTGACACTTTTATTACTACTTTTATTTAAGGAGTCTTATTGAATGACTACTGCTACTCGTCAAGAACATGATTTACTCGGCTATCGTGACGTTCCTGCGGATGCTTATTATGGCATCCAAACCATGCGTGCTTTTGAAAACTTCACCGTCAGTGGTGTGCGCTTAAATCAGTTTTCTACC
>DAIPIF010000255.1:0-2765 GCA_036770925.1 Psychrobacter sp. | reverse complement strand
AGCGTACGCGTGAAGGTAATGACTTCTATCACGAAATGCAAGAAGCTGGCGTTGTTAATACTGAAGACTTTAGCAAATCTAAAGTTGCTATGGTATACGGTCAGATGAATGAGCCACCAGGTAACCGTCTGCGTGTCGCCTTGTCTGGTTTGACGATGGCTGAGTATTTCCGTGATACCAAAGACCCTGAGACTGGTAAAGGTCGTGACGTGTTATTGTTTGTGGATAACATTTATCGCTATACACTAGCCGGTACGGAAGTATCTGCACTGCTTGGTCGTATGCCATCAGCGGTTGGTTATCAGCCAACGCTCGCAGAAGAGATGGGCTTATTGCAAGAGCGTATTACCTCAACGCAATCAGGTTCTATTACGTCTGTACAAGCGGTCTATGTCCCTGCGGATGACTTAACGGATCCATCACCTGCTACTACCTTTGCTCACTTAGATGCGACTGTAGTACTAAGCCGTGATATCGCCTCACAAGGTATTTATCCTGCGGTTGATCCCCTAGATTCAACCTCACGTCAGCTAGATCCTTTGGTTATTGGCGAAGAGCATTATAATGTGGCTCGCGGCGTGCAAGAGATTTTGCAGCGCTATAGAGAGCTAAAAGACATCATTGCTATCTTGGGTATGGATGAGCTATCAGAAGAAGATAAACTCGTCGTTTATCGTTCGCGTAAGATTCAGCGCTTCTTATCACAGCCATTCCACGTTGCCGAAGTCTTTACGGGTGCACCAGGTAAATATGTCCCATTACGCGATACCATTGCGAGCTTTAAAGCAATCATCGCTGGTGAATACGATGACCTACCAGAGCAAGCCTTCTATATGGCGGGTGGCATTGATGAAGTCGTTGCCAAAGCAGAAAAAATGAAATCTTCTGCCGCATAAGGGTTTAAGCTTACCCTCATCAGCAAATAATAGGAGTTTATTATTTGCTGATGCGCATCGTACCGCCGCTTTTATAGCTGTTCTTAGAATAAGGAATTAGTATGGCAACATTACAGTGCCGCGTCGTCAGTGCCCGTGAAGAGTTATATTCAGGGGAAATCAGCATGTTAATCGCTAGCGGCAGCGAAGGTGAAATCGGGGTGCTTGCAGGTCACACCCCACTGATTACTTTGCTAAAGCCAGGTCCGATGCGGGTGCAAACGCCAGATGGCGCCGAGGAAGTGATTTATGTGTCTGGTGGCGTATTAGAAGTACAACCAAAAATGGTAACGGTACTTGCTGATACCGCTATGCGTGCGACCAATCTTGATGAAAGTAAAATCATTGAAGCCCGCAAAAAAGCGGAGCAGATGCTGGTTAATCAGTCCGATACTCTACAAACCAATGCCGCTTTGGCCTCATTGGCAGAGTCAGTGGCGCAGCTACAAACGATTCGCAAGTACAAAAACCGTGCTTAATGAGGTTTTAAAGGCTTAGCGCTTTTGCTTTTTGAGTACACTAAAAAACAGCCCTTATAAGGGCTGTTTTTTATGGCTAAACATAAAGCAGGAGGCGATTTAGCCTCTTTAGAGTTAGCCCGTTAGATCTGCCTTATGGATAGCTGCAGGATGAAAGCTTATTATTAAGGGGTTAGTTGCTAGAGCGAGTACTCAATAAAATCAATCCGTTAATAGCTAATATGCGACTGGAATGAATATTGCGCAGCCTCTGGAGTGACAAAGTTACACAGCAAGGCAAATTTATAGCAGTTGTACTGCATTTATTTTATAGTGGATTGACTATATAATAATGCTGAGTTTTAGAGGGTAAATAAGACCTTAGACTTTAAGCATTATAGTTTATAGGTTTTGTTAACGAGAATACGCTATAGTATAGGAAGTGCGCTATTTGATAGTATAATGTCTGGCGATATTTGTACTGACTATACAGGTATGAATTGTTTTAGCTGTTTGTGCTATTGATTTTCACTTTCAAATTTACTGTTTTTAACTTAGATGTATTAAAGGATATAACAATGACAACAAATGACGATGACAACACCCCCAGAATTTTGATTGTTGAGGATGATGAACGCTTAGCCATGTTAACCCAAGATTACTTGGTTAAAAATGGCTTGGAAGTGGCGATTGAAACTGATGGTAACCGTGCTATTCGCCGTATTATCAGTGAACAGCCCGATTTAGTGGTGCTAGATGTCATGCTTCCGGGTAGCGATGGTCTGACGGTATGCCGTGAAGTGCGTCCCCATTTCCATAATCCTATTTTGATGTTGACGGCGCGTACTGAGGATATGGATCAGGTGTTAGGTTTAGAGATGGGCGCGGATGACTATGTTGCTAAGCCTGCCCAGCCGCGCGTACTATTGGCGCGTATTCGTGCGCTGCTGCGTCGCTCTGAAAATGCACCGTCAGAAGATGTGCCACAGCGTCTAGAGTTTGGGGAATTGATTATCGATAATGGTGGTCGTTCGGTGATGCTCGGCGAAGAATTGGTTGACTTTACCAGTGCTGAATATGATTTATTATGGTTGCTGGCGTCTAATGCTGGTCGTATTTTATCCCGCGAAGATATCTTTGAGCGTCTGCGTGGTATCGAATATGATGGTCAAGACCGCTCTATTGACGTGCGTATCTCCCGTATTCGTCCGAAGATTGGTGATGATCCAGAAAACCCAAAACGTATTAAAACCGTACGTAGTAAAGGTTATTTGTTTGTAAAAGAAGGCAGCTAATACTACTTATTTGAGAGTAGTTATTAAATAATGGTGAGTCTTTTTATGAAAAACCAGTGTCATGCTGGTTTTTTTAT
>DAIPIF010000254.1:0-2767 GCA_036770925.1 Psychrobacter sp. | reverse complement strand
GCGCCGCGTACCGGTAAAGCGCCTATGAATAAAGCCCAGCAGCGCAAGGCCTTGCTTGCTGAAGCCTCAGATCTTGATGTGATCATTGACAACAAAACCAAAGAAAAAACCGAGCTGACAGAACAGCTTGAAAAACTAACCAATCAATAAGCGGGTGATGCCATGCAAAACAGCTACATAATCGATGCCTTTTTGTCAGGCGTGGCGTGGATGATGATCGTTTACTTGTATTTTGATAGCAAGTCACGCATTACGCATCTTGATGGGATTATGACCGCTAACACGTTGGCCGTCGCCCTCACAAAATCATTGGCTGTATCGGCCAGTTTTGCCGTGCCATTTAGCGCCTTGTATGTTTTTCTCCTATGGCGGTTTATCGCCTTGATGGTTGCTACTCAGTCATGGGGTTATGGCGGCGCGGGCTTGATCACTGCTATGGCCTTAATTGGCTTGCCGCTTTTGTGGTTGCATATCATGCTGGTATGCGTAAAGCATAGCCGTTATGCCGAGATACATGGGGCGCTTAATGATTGATGCTGTCAAGATAAAAGCCATGATTGAGCATTGGATGGCAACCCCACCAAATGGCTATTTTGGCCAAAGCTATGGCGCTGATGTGCGCAACATGCTATTGCGGGAACTAAGCGCCGACAATGCCGACAATTTGCTGGCACAATTACGGCGCGATATACCCTTGCTTAATGGCCTAGATGATAGCCAGCTAAGTATTGATACCGCCACCGCCGACTTTGATAAGATTTATGTGTATCTTAGAGTAGGTGGTATTGCGATCTCACTGGGCGAATCACAAACACAAACCGTTGATCAGGATTACTACGATGTTAGAGCGCAATAAGATACTTGAAAGTATTAATAGTAATATCAATGACTACCCTGAAGTAGCAGAACGCTGGCGGGCGGGCGATCCTACCGTAAGGGCGATGATGACCTCGATCATCGAGGCCATTGTATTCCTAAAGCGGGATAACGATGTAAACGCCGTTGAGCCGTTTATCAAGTCCAAAAACCGCACCATTATTGCTGATGCGATCAATAAGGGCGTTTTGCCAGTAGCGACACCTTGCCAGCACAAACTAACCGTTGAGAATAGCGCTAAAAACACACTGACGCTATCACAAGGCCGTTTGGTAGAAGATGGCACCGGTAGGCAGTGGCGTTTGATGGCCGCGCTTACGATCGGCGCTGGTGAGCGCAAAACCGTATTGGCTGAACAGAGTATTATTAATATCGTTGACATGACAGTACCGGTGAATGAGCCGTTTTACACCATTGGCTTATCAACAACTGATGACGCGTATTTTGCAGGGATCAGCATTGTTAATACCACCACCGGCGAAGTGTACCAGCACACGCCAAAATTTATGAACGCCGCCATCAACCAGCCAGCCTACACCTTGCAAAGCGATAACTTGACCGATATTAACGTCATGTTTGGTGCGAACGGCCGCGCGGGCAAGACCGTACAGACGGGTGAGGTTTACCAAATCGGTATTACTCAGTGCTATGGTGAAATCGATCCGGCCAGCCTACGCCAAGCCGCGCTTAGTAAGCTTTTGACCAGCGAAGAAAGTAAGTTAAATTTATATTTCAAGTCCGGCGATATGGTGCGGGCTGGCGCTGACCCACTAAGTATCGATCAGCTTAGATTGCTGGCAAGTTTCCCATCAATGTATGATCGCAATGCGGTATTTATGGGGAATTTTACCTTTTTAGTCATGCAGCATTTTATGAATCGCTTTAATTATATGGCGATATGGAATGAAGCTGTCCATGAGCGCTACTATGGCGCGTCATTAGATAGCATTAATCACTTAAACCTTGCGGTAGTAGCAAAAAGCGCTGGTGAGAAAGCCCAGCTGATCACCGATATTGAGCAACTGGTGGCGCGGGCTGATAGCTTGTTAGAGGGGCGGGTAAGAATAAAAGAAGTAGTCGAGCGCCCGTATGAGATCAGCATAACCGGCCGTTTGGCCGCCGTGCATGACATTGACTCAGTGCGCGTGCAAATCAAAGAGTTATTGCTGGTGGGCTATGGTAAAGGATCGCTTGCCGCCGTTCACCATAACGCCGACGGCTTTAACCTACAAGAGATTGCCACGCGCTTGCGTACCAATGTTTCAGCTTTTCAGGATCGTATCAGCGATTTTACCGTGACCGGTGAAGACGTGGCCGCCAATCCGGTAAAGCCACACGAATGGGCGTTTTTGAGTGGCGATAGCATCAAGATCAACTTAACGAGAACGGCTGACAGTGGTAATGCGATATGGACAATGTAAATTTAACCGCTAATGATTTTTTATCGCCAGTTTTGCGCAGCCATACCGCCAATGAGTTGGAGCGCGCGATGGCTGGCGTGTTTACTGGCATCGTACAAGATCTTCAGATCGAGCAGCTGAACGATATTTATAACTATGGCGTGCCATGGCAGGGCAGTCGAACAGTGGTAGAGGCCTTTACCAAGCTAAACGGGCTTGCTGTATTGCGCCGCGATGACGATGGCTTGTCGGATAAGCTGATGAGCGTGATTTATGCCAACTGGGAAGCCATGGCCAGTGAGCGCGGGCTAGGATTTTTGCAGTTTGTTTTAGACATGCTATACCCTAATCAAAACGATGTTAGGCAGCTGTGGCACTCAATACCGCTTGCCAGCAAATACCCTAGCCACGTAAGAGAGGTAAAGGGCGCGGATTCATTTTTAACCAGCCGCGTGCGCATTAAGATCGATTCATCTGTCGATATTGCCGAA
>DAIPIF010000253.1:0-2802 GCA_036770925.1 Psychrobacter sp. | reverse complement strand
GATAGAAATGACTTGATTGAATCATTACATTAAGTCATTTTTTAAGACCATTTTCAGCATCGAAAACGCGACACTTATGCTACGATATGAGTTGAAGACAGCACAGCTGAGGTTCTATTTTTTCCTATTCATTTAATTTCTTGAGGATACTGTGAGTAAATCCATCAAACTAGCGATACTTGGCCTAGGTACTGTCGGTACTGGCGTGGTCAACCTAATCAATGACAATTTAGACGAGCTTAAACGCCGCAGCGGACGTGATATCGTCATCACCGAAGTCGGTACGCGTCGGCAACGTGATGATATTGACCCCAGCATTGTCCAAAATAGCGACCTCATGGCGATTGCGGCAAGTGCTAATGTCGATATTGTCATCGAAGTTATCGGCGGCACCACACTGGCAAAAGACATCATCATCCATGCCATCAAAAACGGCAAACATGTGGTCACGGCTAATAAAGCCCTACTGGCGGAGCATGGCAATGAAATCTTTGCTTTAGCTGAAAAGCATCATGTGCACGTGGCATATGAGGCGGCGGTGGCAGGTGGCATTCCGATTATTAAAGTGATGCGTGAAGCACTAGCGGCAAATAAAGTGCAGTGGCTGGCAGGTATCATCAATGGTACAGGCAACTTTATCATGACGGAGATGCGTGATAAAGGTCGTCCCTTTGCCGATGTATTGGCAGAAGCACAAGCGCTTGGCTACGCTGAAGCTGACCCGACCTTTGATGTTGAAGGTATCGATGCGGCGCATAAATTGGCGCTACTGGCGTCTATTGCTTTTGGTATTCCGCTACAGTTTGATAAAGTTTACTGTGAAGGTATCACGGGTATTACCCTGCAAGATGTCAGTTATGCCGAAGAGCTGGGCTATCGTATCAAGCATGTCGGCTTTGCGGTACGCCGTGACAGCGACGATGCCGAAAAAGGCATTGAGCTGCGCGTACATCCGACTTTGATTCCGCAAAATACTTTACTTGCCAATGTCAATGGCGTCAAAAACGCAGTTTTGGTCAATTCACACCCGCTTGGGCAGACGCTCTATTATGGTGACGGTGCGGGCGCGGGCGCAACTGCCTCGGCAGTGATGGCAGATGTGATGGATTTGGTGCGCGTCCTCAATATCACCGAACATGGCTATCATGGTCACCATGTGCCGCATTTGGCGTTTATTCCTGAGCAGCTCTCGGACACCCCAATCTTATCTGCTGAGCAGATGATTACTGGCTATTATTTGCGCGTTCATGCCTATGATAATCCTGGGGTACTGGCAGATATCACCCGTATCTTGAGTGATGCTGGTATCAATATCGATGCGATATTACAAAAGCCTGCGCACAAAGGCGGACAAGTACCGGTCATTATCTTGACCCTACCTGTGGTTGAGAGTCAGATGAATCTAGCCATCGCCAAAATTGAAACGCTTGCCTCTGTCACTGACAAAGTCGTGCGTATTCGCTTAGATGAGCTGGCGTAATAGCCGCTATCACTCCCAAAAATGACCGATAAAAATAGACTTATCGGTCATTAACGCGGCTTATCCCTTGATTTTCAATCAACAAATGACCATTATGTTAAGACCTCTTTACTTATAGCCTCTGATATAACAATCCTATCGGCTTAAGTAAGTAAAATAATCTGCTGATTTTAAATATAAGAACAAGGAAGTATAGCTATGTCAAATGACTCAATCGTAATTATCAACGGTGCTCGTACCCCTATGGGCGGCTTTCAAGGTGCCTTAAAAGACGTCAGTGCCACTGACCTTGGCGCAGCAGCCATCAAAGCGGCTGTCGAGCGCTCTGGGGTAAACATTGATAAGATTGATGAAGTAATTATGGGCTGTATCTTAAGCGCAGGCTTAGGTCAAGGTCCTGCTCGTCAAGCCATGCGTAAAGCGGGTCTGCCTGATAGTACAGGCGCTGTGACCATTAATAAACTGTGTGGCTCTGGTCTAAAAGCCGTCATGCAAGCCTATAACGGCATCAAAGCGGGCAGCTTCGATATCGCTGTAGCGGGCGGCTTAGAGTCAATGACCAATGCGCCCTATCTCATGCCAAAAGCCCGTGGTGGCTACCGTATGGGACATCAAGAAGTCAAAGACCATATGTTCTTAGATGGTCTAGAAGACGCTGAAACCGGTCGCTTAATGGGTCAGTTCGCCCAAGATACCGCGGATGAAAAAGGCTATACTCGTGAGCAGATGGACGAATTTGCCATTGAATCACTTAATCGTGCCCTAACCGCTATCAAAGACGGTCATTTCAAAAACGAGATTACACCCGTTACTGTTAAGAGCCGTAAAGGCGATAGCATCGTCGATACTGACGAGCAGCCTGGTTTGGCTAACGCTGCACGTATCCCAACCCTACGCGCCGCATTTGCCAAAGACGGCACGATTACCGCCGCAAATGCCAGCTCCATCTCAGATGGCGCAGCAGCAGTGGTGCTCATGAAAGAGTCACAAGCCAAAGCGGAAGGGCTGGATTATCAAGCGCGTATCATCGCTACTGCCTCAAACTCGCGTCATCCAAGTGAGTTCACCATAGCACCTGTGGGCGCGATTGAAAAACTACTCAGTAAAGCCGGCTGGTCAGTAGAGGACGTTGACCTGTGGGAGATTAACGAAGCCTTTGCGATGGTCACAATGATTGCAATAGACGAGCTAAAGCTGGACCATGCCAAAGTCAATATCGAGGGCGGTGCGTGTGCCCTTGGTCATCCGGTCGGCTGCTCTGGCGCGCGTATTTTAGTGACCTTAATCAACTCATTGAAGCGTACTGGTGGCAAAAAAGGCAT
>DAIPIF010000252.1:0-2807 GCA_036770925.1 Psychrobacter sp. | reverse complement strand
AAGCCAAGAGATTGATTCAGAAGACTTAGTGCCGGGCGATGTGGCGCTTATCGATGCTGGCCGCTTTATCCCTGCTGACTTACGTTTGATTGAATCATCGAATTTACAAATTGAAGAATCTGCCCTGACAGGCGAGTCGGTGGCGGCGAACAAAGACGCAAGCGTGGTTATCGATAATGAGGACATCAATATCGGCGACCGTGCCAATATGGCGTTTCGCTCGACCACCGCCACTTATGGGCGCGGGGAAGGGGTGGTTATCGCCACCGGCATGCAAACCGAGATGGGCAAGATTGCTAGCATTTTGGATAGTGCAGACGACACCGAGACCCCGTTACAAAGGCGCTTGGATGAGCTGGGTAAAGTGCTGGGGCTGATGGCGGTTGGGGTGTCGGTTCTGATTTTGGTGATTAGTATATTTCAGGGTCGAGATACCTTTGATATGTTTTTGATTGCCATTAGCTTGGCAGTGGCGGCGATACCAGAAGGTTTGGCGGCGATTGTGGCGATTGTATTAGCGCTAGGCGTGACGCGGATGTCGAAGATTAACGCCATTATCAAAAAGCTACCAGCGGTAGAGACGCTAGGGTCGGTGAACATTATTTGCTCAGATAAAACGGGCACGCTGACGCAAAACCGCATGACGGTGGTGGAGCATTTTACCTTAGTGGGTAATAAAACCATCCCTGAACAAGTTGTAAAATCTGAAGCTTGTGTTGAGCTGAGCGCCGATGAGCATTTGATGGCACGCAGTTTTTTACTCTGTAACGATGCCTCAATTGAGGGAGAGGAAGAAACGGGCGATCCGACTGAGATTGCGCTGGTAGCTTATGCGCAAAAGGCGGGTTTAATCAAATCAAAAGCGGAGGCTCAGTGCCCACGTATCGACGAGCGACCTTTTGATTCTGAGCGCAAATTGATGTCGACCTTAAACCAGATGGACACAGCTTATCGGGTGAATATCAAAGGCGCGATGGACCAAGTGCTGCCGCTGTGTACTCATGTGTTGGACAATGGCAAGGAGGTGGCGATTACTGAAGCGCATAAAGAGGCCTTTATAGAAGCATCAACAGCGATGGGGGAAAAGGCGCTGCGAGTGCTTGCCGCTGCTTATAAAAACGTCGATGAGGTCATTGACCCCAAAGAGATGGAACGCAATCTAGTTTTCGTCGGTATCGTCGGAATGATGGATCCGCCGCGAGAGGAGGTCAGGGACTCTATCGCTGAGGCGAAAAAGGCGGGTATTACCGCGGTTATGATTACTGGCGACCATCCTGATACGGCTTTTGCGATTGCTAAGCAATTGGATATGTCATCAGAGCGTGCGCAGGCCATTTCAGGGTCTGAGATCAATCAGATGAGTGAAGAAGTCTTTAACAGAGAAGTGCTTAACTACCGCGTGTTTGCGCGCGTTAGCCCAGAGCACAAAGTACGCATCGTCAAAGCCTTGCAGTCACATGGCAATATCGTCTCTATGACCGGCGATGGGGTCAACGATGCACCAGCGCTAAAGGTTGCTGATATTGGGGTGGCGATGGGCATTACCGGCACCGATGTGTCCAAGAGTGCCAGCGACATGATTTTGGCCGATGATAACTTTACCACCATCGTGCATGCTATCGAAGAGGGACGCAATATTTATAAGAATATCAAGAAGTCGGTAATTTTCTTGTTATCTTGTAACCTTGGTGAGGTCATTACGATCTTGGTGGCGATTATATTTGCTTGGCCGCTGCCTTTATTAGCCACCCAGATTTTATGGATTAATTTAATTACCGACTCATTCCCTGCCATTGCGCTGGGCGTTGATACGCCTGATAAAGAGGTAATGAATGACAAACCACGTGACCCTAAAGAGAGCTTCTTTGCTGGTGGCGCGGGATTTAGAGTGATGTTGGGCGGGGTATTGATTGGGGCATTGGCGTTGGTGGCGTTTTATATTGGGCTGAGCGAGGAGGGTTATCATTTAGGGCAGGATAATATTCCTGAAAGCGCGCTAGCTCATGCGCGCACCATGACCTTTTTGGTGCTGGCAGGCTCGCAGTTATTTTACTCGTTGGCGCTGCGCCATGAGTCCAAGTCTATTTTTCAATTGGGACTGTTCTCAAACCCCTATCTGATTGCAGCGGTGGTATTTGGTTTTGCTTTACAGGTAATCATCATTAGTGTGCCCTTTTTAGCCGATGCCTTTAAGGTTCAGCCGCTAGAGATGCAAGACTGGCTCATTGTGCTTGGGTTATCGCTTATTCCGTTTGTGCTCAAAGAGTTTTCTAAGCTGTTTATTAGATATGAGAAGATGTAATTAATTTAAGATAGAAAAGTTTGCGTAGGCTGTGGCTTTAGCCCAGCATTTTACTTTTGCAAAGGTTCAAGCTGGGCTAAAGCCACAGCCTACAATAGTTCATACTAAGTAAAAATTTAGGTTAGATTTGGTACTTGCACAAGTTTTTCGTACTACTTTATTTTTAAACAATTATAGTTGATATTAAATAAACCACCCTTTAAGGAATATGCCAATGCAATACAATTTTGATGAGATAATCGACAGACGTAATACGGGGTCAATTAAATGGCATTATAGCGACGACACCATTCCGCTATGGGTGGCGGATATGGACTTTAAGGCTGCCGAGCCTATATTAGATGCGCTTGAGCAAGTAGTGCAGCATGGCATATTAGGTTATACCAAACCTACTGAAGCTTTGTATGAGTCAATTATTAAATGGCATGGCAGTCGTTATGATTTGCAGCTGGACAAAGAGAATATCTTATTCTCACCAGGGGTCGTGCCTAGCTTGGCGCTGATG
>DAIPIF010000251.1:0-2847 GCA_036770925.1 Psychrobacter sp. | reverse complement strand
GGCAATTTGCGAGGGGGGCTGCCTGCCCCCCTCGCGCTCCCCCCGGGTGTTTTTCATAGTATTTTGTTGGCTCCGCCAATTGCACCCTCAATCCGCAATAATACCGCAACGGCTATTGTGGCTCCCGTCGTGGGGCTCCGCCCCCCGATGCTTGATAACTCCCAGGTCACAAAAAAAAGGGGGCTGAAATAGCCCCTAATTTGTTTGCCGTAGTTCGTGGGATATTCCCATGTTAAGCAAGGTTTCCGATATTGCGTGCACCTGCTTTGCGCTAAATTTCATTGCGTGCCGCTCTATGATATCGAATTTTATTGGGCAGACCCCCGTGAGATACTTTTCTTCTCTCATATTGGGGTTTTTGACAATCATCCATTTTGTTGTACTCATAGTCCTAATATATTATGCGTTCTGAAATAAGTAATCATTTCGTCGAGGTTCTTAAACCGAGTTGTCGGCAGGTCGATGGGGTAGCCCTTTTTGCCGCAATCATCATCAGAGCACCATTCTTTGAGGTCGCACCCATCGCAGGGGTTAGTGATGTGTACAGTTGATGTGCCCAGGTCGCTATCTTTCTCGGGGTTCATGGGGGTAGATATCTCCACCCCCGTGAATAAGTCAAGTTGTATTGCCATAGTCAAATCCATATTTGATATAAACTTATGATTGTCCGATGTCCTAATGTCTTGTGCTTAAGTTCAGTCCGTGCTATGCAGTTACCAACTCCAATTTCCTCGGGAGTGTACTCCTTATTTGTTTCATAGTCCAACAAATTGTTATAGGTCTCAATCATTTTATTATAACGCTTTTCGCCTTGTTTCATGCTTGTTGCAATTACGGGCATTGTTCCCAGGTCAGCGCACATGATGTCATGACCCCTGCCATCATCAACGAATGTCTTGTTTTCAATATAATACGCTTTTCTCATAATCTTTGCCGTTTAGTCCATCGGCCGGAGTTCTTAAAGGGTTATTCTTTTGTCTTTTGCTACTGCAAATTTACAAATTTTTTTTGACATATGCAACGTTTTTAAAGGATTTATTTCGATAAAATAAGCATATTTATCGATGTGATTTGGCCGTTCGTCGATAAAAAGAGCCTATTTAGATTAGTCTAAATAAGCCTGCAGAGGTGCCCAGGTCGATTTTTGCGCGCGGTGGGGGCAAGCCCCCACACCCCCTTTTTTATGTCGGCAGGGGGTGACCCCCTGCACCCCCTTTTATGTCGATTTTGGCAGTTTCGGGCACCCGTGCCCGTTAAACTAACTTAAAAATAAATAAAAACTTGTGGGCAGGTTTAGACCACTTTGTAAAAAATAAGTCAGTTAAACCCCACCTACATGGGGGCAACTCCCTACTAACTCCGAATTTGGTCCGAGAAATTATTTTTTGTACCTTTGCGGACGTTAGGATGCGCTTTCTTTCTGACACCCCGCCGCCGGGTTCGTGGCAAAGTTGAATCGTATAATTAAATTTTTGTATTATGGCAAAAGGTAAAAGTGGCGGTACTCGCTCATTCCTCCGTGGCCGTGTTGCATCTGATGTTTACTCCATCGGTAAGGATGCAAAAGGTAACAAGCAGCAGATTGTTCGCAGTCTCGCTGAATCAGTAGCTAACCCTCAGACGCTCGCTCAGATGCGTGGACGTATGATTATGTCAACCGTCATGCAGGCCGTGTCTGCGATGGCTGCTATCATCGACCACTCATTTGACAACGTTCCGGCAGGTCAGCCGAATGTGTCGGAGTTCATCAAACGTAACTATGCACTTATTAAGGTCGACGTGGCTGCACACCCCTCCAGTGGCAATACTTTCGGTCTCAATAAGTATGGTGAAAAGGGTATCAAGCAGGGTGCCTATGTAGTGGCCGGTGGATCTGCCGCTAACATCGCAGGTGTCCAGCTGAACGGGACTAGCAAAACCCTTGTTATTGCTCTCTCTGCAGGTGCCACCATTGCAGATCTTCGTTCTGCTCTTGGCATCGGTATCGAGGATTACTTTACCGCAGTTTGCGTGACTGCAGATGGTAAGTTCCTCTACAATCGTTTCCACGTTTCACAGAGCCTGCCCTCTGCAACGCAGATTTCCGCAGACAATATCGCAAGCGTGATTACTATGGATGGTAATGTAGCCGTAACACTTGCTTTCGCAAGCAACCAGATCACTGCTACCTTTGCCGATTTCTCTGCTAACGCAGGTATCATCGTGAGCCGCAAGGAGAATGCTACCTATAAGCACAACGATGTTGTGTTGGTGGCTCCTGCTGCTCCTACTTTCACAAGCGATGACGCGTTACCTACATACCCGACGGGCACCCAACGTTTCCTGAACGGAGGTGGAGAGGGGGCAAGCCCTTTTAGCCCTGAGCCATCGGTTGAGCCTATCGCCCTGTCTAACATCAAGTATGGCACGAAAGCCGTGTCAATGGGCGGTGACATCCGTTTCGACACCGATGGTAACAATAAGGCCATTACTTTGGATGCAGCCAACATTGCCGCTAATGGCGGTGCCAAAGTTCAGTTGAGCACAAGTGACGTTGCTCTTGAGGGTGCGACTGACGTCATAACTTTGGCTGATGGTGCAAACACAATCAGTGCGCGCACTTGGAAGGATGGTAATTCGTTATGGCTCGTTCCGAATAGTGGTAAGCCCTCTCTAATTGTTAGTTTTGAGCAAAGCGGAGACTAAAGGTTGGTTAGAAAATTCTTTTAACAACATCAAATTTGAGCAGGGGGCAGGGGTATTCCCTACCCCCTCTTTTTTTCAGATATGGCAAGAGGTAGATTAGGTGGAACAAAGGCAAAAATTCGGGGAAAAGTAGGCTCCGAAATATACCAACTGAAAAGAGAT
>DAIPIF010000250.1:0-2909 GCA_036770925.1 Psychrobacter sp. | reverse complement strand
AAAGAACGCTATGGTGTTCCGAGCAATATGCGCTCTTGTCACACGGCGGTCACGACCGATGGTTATGTATTCGAAGGTCATGTGCCTGCCAAATATATAGCCCAGTTTTTAGCCAATCCGCCAAGCGAAGCTATTGGCCTTGCCGTACCCGGTATGCCGATGGGTAGCCCCGGGATGGAGTACCAAAATAAATTTACACCCTATCAAGTGATGCAAATCAATAAAGACGGTAGCACAGCGGTATATGCTGAGATTGATAGTGCCAACGCCCAGCTATAGCTGAAAAGGTGACTTTTGTCCTGTATCGCTCTATGATGACTAATTATAAAGTAATGTAATAAGGAGAGCCTGTAATGATTCTCATGATGCACGCTATGGGCTAGGGCGGGTCTCTCGTTTATGGATTGTTTATGCTACTGATTTTTATAGTGCTGATACTGACGATTATGGGGCTGCTTAAGTACCTACGTAATAAGTAAAAGTTAGAAACATTGGTTAAAGGTTGATGATATAGCCAAGAGTTGATGATAAGTGAGCAGAAGCTTTGCTTGTCATCTGCGCTTAGCGTCTTCAAGGAAGGATTTTATGAAACATACGGTTGATAAAAAAACGATCAAAGGTGGCAAATACGATAAAGTGCCAGAAAATTATAACGGTACGGTCTATATTTGCCCGATGCATCCTGAAGTCAGAGATGTTGAAAAAAGTGATTGCCCGATATGCGGTATGTTTTTGCAGCCTGAAGACGAGATAGATGGCGCAAGCCACGTGGAGCATAACCACAGTGACAATTATCAAAGTCATCAAAATCATCACCATGAAAACAATCATAACCATGAACACAACCAGACGCATTGTCACGGGAGTAACGAAAGCAGCGCTGAAGTCAAGTCGGTCAAAGGCGGTAAATACGACAAAGTGCCCGAAGATTACGATGGCACGGTTTATACTTGTCCGATGCATCCTGAGGTCAGAGACGTTAGAAATAGTGGCTGTCCGATTTGCGGTATGGCACTCGAGCCAGGAACGGTTACCATAGGTGAAGAAGATACCGAAGAGCTCGACGATATGACGCGGCGCTTTTGGATATGTACGCTGCTGACCTTACCGCTATTCATTTATGCCATGAGCGATATGGTTGGGATAAATCTCGATCAAATTGGCTCGTTTGATATCTCAGGGCAACTTGGTCAAATCATACAATTGGTACTGGCGACTCCCGTTGTCGTTTGGGGCGCAGCACCCTTTTTTGTACGTGGTTGGCAGTCTATTAAAAGCCGCAATCTAAATATGTTTACCTTGATTGCGCTTGGCGTCGGCGCAGCTTACGGTTTTAGTATTGTGGCGACTTTCTTTCCCAGTATCTTCCCAGATAGCTTTAGAGATAGCGCTGGACAAGTCGGTGTATATTACGAAGCCGCAGCGGTAATCACGACTTTAGTACTGCTTGGTCAAGTGCTGGAGCTCAAAGCCAGAAGTCAGACATCAGGGGCAATTCGGGCGTTGCTTGAGCTCGCTCCGCCGACAGCAAGACGCGTCAATGAAAACGGCGAAGAGACAGAGGTTTCACTTGATGAAGTCGTCAGCGGCGATAAGCTGCGCGTCAGACCTGGCGAGAAATTACCCGTAGACGGCACGGTAATCAATGGCAGTAGTAGCGTCGATGAATCCATGGTAACGGGTGAGCCGATGCCAGTATCTAAAGAGCAGGGCGATACCGTGACTGGCGGCACGGTAAATGGTACAGGGACGTTATTGGTTGAAGCGGTCAATGTTGGCGCAGATTCGGTATTGTCCAAAATCGTACAAATGGTTGCCGATGCCCAGCGTAGCCGCGCGCCCATACAGCGTTTGGTGGACCAAGTAGCAGGCTGGTTTGTGCCTATTGTCATTATCACCTCTATCATCACCTTTATCGTCTGGGCGTTATTTGGCCCTGAACCTGCAATGGCCTATGCCATGGTGAATGCGATTGCTGTCCTTATTATCGCTTGTCCCTGTGCGCTTGGACTGGCGACGCCCATGTCAATCATGGTCGGTACCGGCAAAGGCGCGCAAAACGGCGTCCTTATCAAAAACGCTGAAGCCTTAGAGACGATGGAAAAAGTCGATACCATCGTTGTCGATAAAACAGGCACGCTAACCGCTGGTAAACCTGCACTTACCGCAATTGATGCGCTGGCAGGTCAAAATGAAGACGAGTTTTTGGCATTGGTTGCTGCGGTAGAAAGCGCAAGCGAGCATCCTTTAGCAGAGGCTATCGTGAGAGCTGCTCAGGATAAATCGCTGACCATTGCTAAAGCCCATGACTTTAATTCAACCACGGGCGAGGGTGTACAAGCGGTAGTAAACGGCAAACAAGTTGCCATCGGTAACTCAAAGCTGATGGAGCGCTTAAACAGTTTTGATCAGGAGCTATCCGCTAAAGCTGACGTCCGTAGAAAAGACGGCGAAACGGTAATGTTTGTCGCTATAGATGGTAAAGCAGCTGGTTTGGTTTCGGTCGCTGATCCGATTAAGCCGAGTACTGCTGATGCCATAGAACTGCTACACAAGGCAGGGCTAAAAGTCGTCATGCTAACCGGCGATAACGAAAAAACTGCGCAGGCCGTCGCGAGTAAATTGGGCATTGATGAAGTGCATGCCGATGTGTCACCAGAGGACAAAAACCGTATTGTCAAAGAGATGCAAGACCACGGTAAATTGGTAGCGATGGCAGGTGATGGCATCAACGACGCGCCAGCACTGGCGCAGGCGAATGTCGGTATTGCTATGGGTACAGGTACGGACGTGGCCATGGAGAGCGCAGGGGTGACGTTATTAAAAGGCGACTTAATGGGTATTGCCAAAGCCCATAAGCTCAGCCACGCGACCATGCGCAATATCAGACAAAACTTATTTTTCGCTTT
>DAIPIF010000249.1:0-2916 GCA_036770925.1 Psychrobacter sp. | reverse complement strand
TAAAACGGGTCGCCGTATCCACCACAATCAGCCCTGTCACACAGACCGCACTGGTCGCCGTAAACAGCGCATCAATGACAGTGATGGGCTCAGTAGTGGCATTGGGCATCATCAGCAATAGGGCGCCCATCAATATCACTGCCAAAAAACTGAGCATAAAAAACTGACCGGGATTTAAAAAAGCCCGATTGAGGCTAAAGTCATTGTCGGAGAGTTCACGAATAAAGGTGACGAACACCGCAACTTTAATAGCAATGAAGTCATCAACAGGCATTGACAAGCCTGAACGCAGTAACACGGTAAAATGAACCACTATCAATATGACAATAGCCATGCTGGTCAAGAGATCAAAAACAGCCACTTTATTCACTGATAACGGTGATTTCGAGCGAAAATAGCGCGCTACTGTGGTCATAAAACCCAGTAAAATGATTGCCATATAGAAAATATGAAAGAGTTGCTGTATCCCATTGGATAGCGTAAAACCACTATCGACCAAGGCCATGCCTATTCCCATAACACTGATAACGACGGCAAATTTATTTAATAACCGATAGGGTATGACAGTATGCATAGCCTGAATCCAGACGAAGAGTAAATAGCGTATTTATACTCCTTTTTTTTATTATTCACTAAGACTGCTTTGTAATCATCTTAATCAGCCATCCCTTTATGAGTAAATACTCATTTACTTATATACTCATTTATACCTATACTCATATGAGTATATACTCAAATATGGAATTTCCTTTATGAAAGTGATTGCAGTATTGAATCAAAAAGGCGGTAGCGGTAACCCCGTGCCAGTCATTGGACTTAATCGACCTACTTTGGACTTTGGATAAAGCATAAGGCAGACCTAGCAAAGCGGTAAAAAATAGTGCAGCGTCAAGCTGAGCACTCATTTAAATAATAGCTAATAATATAATGAATACTGAACTAAAATCAGTTATTGGTTAAAATAGCTCCTCGCTAATGGCGCAAGAAACGCTAAAAATATTATTCTTCCTTCACATTATTAGGTCGCCATGCAATTCGTTGATATCGAACCCACTATAGAAAACTATTGGCGAGCCATTATATTATTTGGTCGCAATAGCGCCTCTTATAAGTTTGCACTTGCTAAATCGCTGATTGATATCAGTCTTGAACGTGATGAGGATTTTATTAGGCTTGAGGATTTAGCAGTGCCCTATGCTAGGCATCTGTGTGAGCATGTCAAAACCCATCCCAAACAAAGTACCGCACAATCAAGTCGGTTTTTAACCGCTTGTGATAGCTTTAATCAAGGCTTGATTTCACATGATCAGCTGCAGGAGCTGACCGTAAGAGAAGGGTTTAAATATGTATTAGATGCTTTTCATACCGTGAATGCCCAAGCCGTTAACCGTCAGTTTTTTGAAGTATTAGACAAGTCATTTTACATTGATGAGCGTAAAAAGGGCAAAGGCATTCGGCTGACCGATCATTTGTTTGAGCTGTTTCATGTGTTTGATCACTCAGCTGCCAGTCTTAATCAAGAGACGGAGGCACGTTGGCGACTGGTCGAGACTGCATGGGATTTAAATGTAAACAAAAGATTGATTCATATCGATTATGACGTGGTGAGTCAGGAGCTGTTTGCCCATAGCGGATTGGAGCGGATAAGTATCACAAGCTCCAGAGATGCGCTAAATGGCTATCAAAAAAGCCGCTGTTTTTATTGTTTCAAAGCAATCAGTCTGGTCACTCATGACCATAAGCTGGCTGATGTGGATCATTTTTTTCCGCATATCCTAAAACCTCAAGTTGTACAGACAAATTGCTGTCAGCCGGTTAATGTTGATGGCATATGGAATTTAGTGTTGTCCTGCAAAGAATGTAATCGAGGCGAAGGCGGTAAATTTACGCAAATACCTAAACCTAATCTGTTAGCACGTTTGAGTCAGCGTAATGAGTACCTCATTACCAGTCATCATCCCTTAAGAGAGACGTTAATCAAGCAAACGGGTGCGAGCAGACAGCATCGATCCGCCTTTTTACAAAAGGCATATGATTTTTCTAAGGAGCGGCTGATTCATACGTGGCAACCTAAACCTGAAGGCTTTATGGGGTTATGAGATGAATACGAACGGTTATGCATTACAGCAGCAGACCATCGGCTATTACCAACGCCATGCCAAAAGCTTTGCGGAGCAGACGGCTGATATTGATATGCAGCATTTATATGAGCGATTTATCGAGCAGCTACCATCGACCGCAGCACAAAATATACTAGATGCCGGCTGCGGCTCTGGCAGAGATGCTGCCTATTTTGCAAATCTTGATTATCAAGTGACTGCATTTGATGCCAGTACGCACCTCATTAAATGGGCAGGTGAACATCATCCGTCTAAAGCGATTGATTGGCAGATACTCAATTTTTCTGATATCCAGAATCAAGCTTGGCATCATCGTTTTACGGGTATTTGGGCCTGTGCCTCGTTATTGCATATACCGTTTTCTGAGTTACCCGCACTCTTAACGCTATTACTAGATGCTTTAGTTGCAAATGGGGTGCTGTACGCTTCTTTTAAATATGGCGCCGCTGAGCGGGTAGAAAACAGGCGTTTTTTCTGTGATATGAATGAGCAGCGCTGGCAAAAGGTTAGCTCTAAGATACCGCTACATGTGAGTGACCAGTCTTGGCTGTCAGCGGACAAGCGCCTTGGCAACCAAAACCAGTGGTTTAATGTGCTCATCCATAAAGGCTAAAGATTTGATATTGCAGATAATTATACCAGTTTTACTGATACGATTTCTTCAGCATATCTCATTGAGGACACGTCTTAGATTATCAGCTAACTTAAATGGTGAGCTAACCCAGTCTTCTGCTTAATTCAGGAAAGCGCTTTATCATAAATAACATCAACAGCAGCGACACACCAGCGATAGCGG
>DAIPIF010000248.1:0-2922 GCA_036770925.1 Psychrobacter sp. | reverse complement strand
CAATAATACATGTGAGCGCAGGGCTATAAGCCGACCGCCTTGATAGGTGCTATTTGTTTGAGTAGCCGTTTGCGAAGCGCCTGCTACTTGGCTGATTTCACTACCGCCATTAGCAGGATTACCAGTTTTGCCTTGCGAGCGGGCTGATTCCGACACCACCATAAGCATTCCACGGGCTTTGTTAAAGATAACTCGGTAGCACTGTGCGTTCATAATGGTGTCCTTTGAGATATGGTTTTATAGCAACTATTTAATATGACTAAAGCTAATATGTTTAAAAAGATAGCAAGTGATAACTGAGACAACTAACAGCTAAGTCAATAAAACGATTTATCTGACAGTAACTAGTACTGCCACCCAAGACTAAAGCCGGTCACCCAATCTTTGTCACTAAAATTATCAGGCTGCTTAAGCGGGTAGCCTGCAAATAAATCATAGCTAGTGCGTAACGGGGTCACATACCCTTTGATCCCAACAACGCCACCAATCAAATGATCGCCGAGCAGTAGATCATCTTGCGCAGCATTGTCGAGCTTGACATAACCGGCATCAATACCAGCATAAACGGCATGCGGCTTATCTCCTAGATAAGCACTCAGCTGTTGTCTTAGCAAAGCGCCATGATCGCCGCTCAAGCTGCGCTCGCCATCAAAGCCGCGCACGCTATAGCGACCACCGATGATAAAGCGCTCGTTGGGCACTAATGCTTCAGTGGCATATTGCCCTTTAAAAGTGGCATGGTAATTGAGCGTGTTATCAGCAAGCTTAATAGGTTGATTAACATCAATGTTGGTTTTGATGATACCGGCGCGAGCACTGCCTTCATTAAATAACGCCTCAGGTGGACTGATGGCATTAAAGGCACCAGTGCCGCGCTGATAGATCACATCGCCGATCCATTGAGTGTTACCTATCATAGTCTCGTAGCCGATACCCGCTTTGTAGCCTGCGGTTTTGCGACGCTGTACTTCTACTTCAGTATCATCGATATAGTTATTTTGCTGTTTGGCAAAGCCGCCCGCTTTCAGGTAAGTCTTGCTATGATTATCACGATGCACGAGATGGCTGACTAGTACATCAGTATTGTAGGACTCGCCGCTATAGACATAGTCTTGATTGACCCCAGCAATGGTTTGATCATAGTTATAGCCGCTGTGAGTCAGTGTGAGTTGGGTATTATCAACCGGCAGTACATAACCGATGTTATAGCCCCAGCTGCCATCGCTATCCTCATTACCGCCATCAAGATCATGGTTATAAGAGAGGTACAACAAATCGTTATGCCAAGTCGGGTTGTCTAGTGACAGAGTAACGTTGCCTTGATAGACGCCAGTGCTCTCTTGTCCTGAGTCATCAACAGAGGCAGATAAGCGCCAGCGCTTGTCTTGCTGCCACTTGACTGCAATATCACTATAGCCCGGCGTGCTCATACGGCTACTTGGCGCAATGGAGAAGTCTGCATCGGCCGTAGGCACACGCTTAAAGTTCTCAAGCGCTTGTTCAATATCACGAACGTTTAATAAGTCACCGGAGCGCATTGGCATGGCAGGTGCGAAGTTGGCAGGGTTGCCCCCACTATTGAGGCGGCTATCGACATAAATAGGACGACTGGCTTTAATGTCGACCGCCGTTATTTGATCGATACGTCCAGGAATGAGGGTGAGGAACAGATTGCCAGATTTAAGGTTTTGGTTTTGTACTAAGACGCGAGTGGTCACGTAGCCTTCTTCAATAATGCGGTTTTGAACGTTGGTGACTAGTCTGTTGATATCATTGACGGATAAACAGCTGCCAAGTAATGAGGACTTACCCATTGTAAAAGGGGTCAATGCAAAAGTGAACTTCTCGCTCAGCTCGCCGGTTAGATAAATGTGATTGATATCAAAACAACGAAGAGAGGCTGGGTCAGTACCCTGAGAAGCAGAAGGTGTGATAGAGGATGAAGGCGCAGGTTTGAAGACGTTGGTATCGATCGTGACATTGGGATTAACGAGCTGTTGCTGCTTTAAGGCTTCGCTACGCTGCTCTTGGTATTGCTCAGGCGTGATAGCCTGAGCGGCCATGCTCATAAAAATACTTGCCATACTAATCGATAAAAACTGCCACCCATGTCCTGCTCTATTCTGACCAAAAATACTTGTATACATAAGTCCACCATTTTTATAGTGGCAAAATTATGCTATTGATAGCAGCTCATTGCAAGCTTTTTTTGCATTGTCTATTAATATTTACTTCATTGTTTTTAATACACTTTTGAATGCTTACTTTGTATTAAATGGATACTTCTTTATAGGAATAAGCTTATCTATACAAAGCTTGTTTAGGTATGTAGTTGTACTCTCAATAATATATTTTAGCTTAAGTTATGATAAAAACTAATAGCATTAGTTGAGAAACTTAATTAAAGGGTATCAGCGGCATGTTATGTTGAGGCAAACACATTAAGGACGCTGTTAATATTGCTCAAAAAGCGTGTCTGTATAATGGGCGGACCCTATAATACTGGTTAAATAGTTTTGGCACCGTAGCTGCTATTTTACTGTACTGTACGTTATATTTATCGGATTCTTTTATTTACTATAAGCGCTGTTATGGGAATACGTTTAATGTGCTATATAAGCATAGACTGTGTGATTTTTATGACATGTCTCTAGGGTTATAGATGTTATGCATCCTGTCTTTGTATCTATAGTGTAATGGCTAACTAGGAGGAATAATAACCGCCACTTTCTTCTATTAGCACGCGAACCGCTTGTTCTCTAATGTTGAACGGTTAAGTCTCTTATACTCTAGAATAGCTTTAACCTAAGCTACAGAGAAAAAAGCTTAATGAGCTGCTGACTTTTTTATTACTTTGAATGAAAGACTTGTCCTTTATTGTTGAAGCTATAAAGATATGTTTTATGCATGATAGATTCTTTA
>DAIPIF010000247.1:0-2961 GCA_036770925.1 Psychrobacter sp. | reverse complement strand
ATCAGCCAAACGACACCATACTTAGTAGCGCATTAAATCACAAATATCTGTGTCGTATTAATTATGCACCCATCTCCATATCGTTTAAGAGCGTCTCTAACTTAGGAAGTTATATGTCCAACTGGCCACCAGATCCCAACAAACGTCCTGAAAATTCGGCAAATCAGCCCACGCCGATGCCACCGCAAAATAATCAGCCAACTGGACAAGAATGGCGACTGATTGAAAACACCCTACTGGCAAGTGTGGTAGAGCAGCGCCGTGCAAGGCGTTGGAGTATTTTCTTTAAATTACTCACCTTTGGCTATATTTTATTTATCGTTTTGACCGTGGGGCGTAGTTGCAGCACCAAAGCACCGACGGGTCTCGACGGCATTGACACCAGTCAGCCGCATTTGGCGGTGGTTGAGCTGCAAGGGGTTATCAGTAATGATGACGCTGCCAATGCGTATGATGTCAGTACAGCCTTAACCCGTGCCTTTGAAAATAAAAACGCCAAAGCCGTGGCACTAGATATCAACTCCCCTGGTGGCTCGCCGGTGCAGTCGGACGAGATTTGGCAGACCATGATGGACTTGCGCAAACAGTATCCTGATAAAAAGCTGTATGCAGTCATTGGTGATATCGGCGCTTCAGGTGCCTATTATATCGCCGCGGCAGCAGATGAGATTTATGTCAATCCCTCCAGTTTGGTGGGCTCTATTGGCGTTATTATGCCAAGCTATAATATCGAGGGGCTCATGAAAAAAGTGGGTGTTGAGGATCGCACCATTACTGCGGGTGAATATAAAGATATCTTAAGCCTATCACGTGGGCTGACGGATTATGAAGAACAGCATGTCGAAAAAGTATTAGCCAATACCCATAAGCACTTTATCAATGCCGTTAAAGAAGGTCGCGGTGACCGTCTCAAAAACCCAGAACAAAACAAGCTGTTTTCAGGTCTGTTTTGGACCGGTGAGCAGTCGATTGCATTAGGTTTGGCGGATAAAAAGGGTAGTATTGCCAGTTTAGAGCGTGAGCTCAAGCTAGATAGCGTGGTCAATTATACCCCAAAAGACCCGTTCCGCTTATTTATGGACAGCTTTGCCGTCAAAATGGGCGCAGGTATCGGCTCTAGTATCAATTTAGATATGTTGCCACAAGAAGAGAATAACGCAAAAATGCGTTAGTCATCCTCTTAATAGTCATGACATGTCCTATTAGAAACGTTAAATAAAAGCTGAGTCATGCATAATGGCTCAGCTTTTTATCAAAAAAATCCTGCGTTTTATTAAGCGGTGAATATATAGTAGTGGTTATATCCTAAAATCAGTGAGAGTAAATTGTGAGTATGATGAACCCCCAAACCTTTGCCTCTTTGCCATTATCAAAGCTCACTCAAAAGCCAGTGCTGCATTTCGCTCATGCGAATGGGATGCCGAGTGCCGTTTATCAGCCCTTGTTTGCAGGGCTGAGTGAGTATTTTACCATCGAGTATATTGCGCTGTTGACTGAAAACCCGCACTACCCCGTGGATAATCATTGGCAAAGCTTGACTCAATATATTATCGATAGTGTCAAGCAAACGTGTGAGCGGCATGGTGTCTCGCAGGTAGTAGGGCTAGGACATTCATTGGGTGCGATGTGTACGCTACAGGCGCTATACCGCGAGCCGCATTACTTTAGCCAAGCGGTATTGCTGGATCCGCCTTGGATTTATGGCAAAACCAGTTTTTTTTGGCATCTAGCAAAAACGGTAGATAGGCTGCCACTGATGAATAATTACTTGATGGATAAGCTATCACCGTCTGGCATCTCCAAGAATCGCCGTGATGTGTGGGACAGTCGGGCGGATGCTTATGAGCAGCTGCGCCATAAAGGTTTTTTTAAGAATTTTGATGAGCGCAGTTTTCAGGGATATATCGAGCATGGCTTACATGAGCGCGCTGATGGCAAGGTCACGCTAGCGATTCCTAAAGTTAGTGAAGTGGCGGTGTTTCGCAGTAATCCCTCATGGTATTGGCTGACGCCCAATCGTGCGCCAAAGTTGCCCGTCACTTTGATTATTGGCATGGATAGTGTGTTTTTAAAACAGCGTTTCCCGCAACAAATCAAAGCGCGTTTAGCTATTAATTTTGAGACCCACCAAGGCGGACATATGTTTCCATTGGAGTATCCCGAATCGGTCTCTCAGCAAGTATTGGCGCTTATCAAACAGCAGTTAGCATCATCAGGTCAATATCAAAAATAACGTAGATTTAAGCGCCATTTAAAGCGCCATTTAAAGCCCTAAATTTAAATAAAACCCCATTAAGCCCTGCAATCAAAAGCGATTCCAACATGCCTAAGCGCTTGTCCCAAGCCACCCCGTCATCACCCCTTAAGCCGGTACCTTTGTTTTCAGGATTTGGCGTCGTGGTACTTATTATAGTCATGGTAGCGGCATTTTTTATCAGTCAGCTTGTAGGGGTTTATATCGCCGGCACGTTATTGTTGCCCTCTAGCAGTGCTTTGAGCGCGGTTGATATTATTTTATTAGGGAGTAATGATGGCACTATATTGAGTATCTCGCTGATTATCACTTTAGGATTATTAACCCTATTAACCCTCGGCATCATCAGGCTAAAAGGCGGCAATAGCCGTGAGTATTTAGCCCTGCAGGCGTTTAATATGACGATTGGCGCGGGGATGTTTGGGCTATTATTGCTGTTTATGATTGGCAGTCAAGCGCTCACTTATGTGCTCGATGCCACGCCTTCTGATTTTATAGAGCCTTTATATGAGTCCGTCAGCGCGGTGTGGTTATTGGTTTTGGCGATTGTGATTATCGCGCCTATTTATGAAGAGCTGATATTTCGGGGATTATTGTGGACAGCGATTGCCGAGCGTTTCTGGTCAGAGTCGCGTGGCGCTATCATTGCTAGTGTGATAACCAGTGTTATTTTTGCCAGTATTCATCTGCAATATGGCTTATATGAA
>DAIPIF010000246.1:1377-2967 GCA_036770925.1 Psychrobacter sp. | reverse complement strand
GGACGATTAATCACCGCGCGCGCAATCGCCACCCGCTGCTGCTGACCACCGGATAAATCTTGCGGTTTACGATCCGCCAAATGCTCTAATTGCACCATCGCTAGGGCGGCACGGACGCGCGTTTGTATCTCGTCTTTGGGCACTTTTTTAAGCGTAAGACCATAGGCGACATTTTGCGCGACACTCATATGCGGAAAGAGTGCGTATTGCTGAAACACGGTATTGACCGGACGTTTATCAGCACTGAGCCCCGCCATCTGTACGCCGTCGAGCTGAATGGTGCCAGCGCTTGGCTGCTCAAAACCGGCAATCAGGCGTAGCAGCGTGGTCTTGCCGCAGCCTGATGGACCAAGCAAAGTCAAAAACTCACCATGCTGAATGTCGAGATTGATATCGGTTAAGACCTCGGTTTGGTCATAAGACTTTTTTAGCCCTGTGATGGTGAGCAGTGCGTCGCTGGGCGCAGCGTTGGCAGTGGTAGGCGAGAGGGTCATGGGCTTAATTCCTAAAGTACCAAATAACAGTACCATTACCGAGGGCAGACGCCTGACAAAAGCGTCGCCTCTTATGATGATATAAAGTATAGTCGTCTGCGATGTGAGTAGTCGTAGCGGGGCTAGTTGCTGATTATTGCTTGCTGAGTATGGGCTATTATAACAAACCCGCTGTCCAAATTAGGGCAATCTTATTATCCGTTACGCAGGCTATACTTTATGATAAAAATACTGCTATTTTTATTATTATTATGACGGCATTGCGCTACAATCATTTGATGATAAAAAAGCCTAATCCTGCCGCTGAGGGTTTAAGTCTTAGTGCTTGGTCAGTTGAAGGCTTTTTATTTGGACAATTTATTTTTTTAATCATTCAGTATCAAGGACAGACACCTTATGACCCATGACACTCGCCCCAAAACTGGCGCTGAAGCCTTAGCCCTCCTCAAAGAAGGTAATTTACGCTATATCGATAGTTTGACCAACCCCGACCCGATGACGCGTAAACGTCCAGCGTTGGTGAGCGATCAAAACCCGCTCGCCATTATCTTAGGCTGCTCAGATGCCCGCGTGCCGGTAGAGATTGTGTTTGATCAAGGCTTAGGTGAGCTATTTGTGATTCGAGTGGCGGGCAATGTGGTGGCACCGTCACAAATTGGCTCCATTGAGTTCGCCGCCGAAAAGTTCGATACACAGTTGGTGGTGGTGCTTGGGCATTCGCATTGCGGCGCAGTGACCGCTTGCGTGGAGGCGATGATTGACCCTGAAAAATACTATTCGCCCAATCTGCAATCTATCGTCGACCGTATTCGTCCAAGCGTCTATAACTTGCACGAGCTTGCTACCGCGAATGGCAATGACATCGATGCCGACGAGTTGGTGAGACGCTCAACCCGCGCCAATGTGCGCATGTCGGTGAGTCAGCTCAAACACGGCTCGCGGGCGCTGGAGGACTTAAATAATAGTGGTCAGCTGCTGATTGTCGGTGCTGAATATGATTTAGAAACGGGCATCGTACGCTTTTTGGATAGTTAATACCCGCCACTTAAACGCAGGTATCCCAAAAGCCTGTTGCATGATAAATCTTTTGCATGAT
>DAIPIF010000246.1:0-1277 GCA_036770925.1 Psychrobacter sp. | reverse complement strand
TTACAAAACCCTAGCAGTAATTTTGCTAGGGTTTATTATGATAGGTGGCAAGGGGTTTTTGTGCCTCACTAATTTAAGCCTATTTGATAAAGGATAACCCATGTCTAATGCTAGCGACACCCAGACCCATCACCACTCCACCATTCCTCAGCCCGCCAATAGCGTTCAAGCTGAGGGCGTGCAAGCTATCGCCGCCGAAACGGGCGGCTTCACGTTTAACCATACCATGCTACGGGTGAAAGACCCTGTAAAATCATTGGCGTTTTATACCGGCGTTTTGGGCATGACCTTATTGGCGGTCAAAAAGTACCCTGATATGGCATTTGATTTATACTTTTTGGCTAAACTAAGCGACGATGAGCGCAATAATTTACCCGCTGGGGCAGATTTAGCGATTTATACCTTTCGTCAGCGCGGTATCTTGGAGCTGACCCATAATTACGGCACCGAAAACCAAGACGATTTTAGCTATCATGATGGCAACGCGCAGCCACAAGGCTTTGGGCATATCTGCTTTACGGTTCCTGATTTAGACGCTGCTGTGGCTTGGTTTGATGAAAACAAGGTGGAATTTAAAAAGCGTCCAGAAGAGGGCAGTATGAAAAATATTGCTTTTATCAAAGATGTCGATGGCTATTGGATTGAAATTGTCAAAGCAGAATTGATGGGCTGAGCACACCAATAAAAACCGCGCTATTTAATAGCGCGGTTTTTATTTATGCCTCACTTATCACTAACGCTAGCAGCGTTTAGTCGTCTTTTACTTTATAATCAGTGTGGCATGATTTACAGCTGTCACCCACGGCCCCAAAAGCCGGTAATACTTGCTCGATAGTGGTGGCAGTTTGTGCGGTCTCATTGAGCTGCGCGGTGACTTGTTGGAAGTTCTCCGCTTCAGCACGGAAGCCTTCAGGATTGCTCCATACCGCAGGAGTTGATTTACCAACCGATTCTGCATTACCAAAATGGCTCCACGGACTAGCGGCATCACCTGCCATATAAGCGGCTTGCTCTTTAAAGACTTCGGCGTCAAAGGTTGACGGCTCTTTTGCCATACCGCCCATCACGCCCATCGCATCGCCATAGTTTTTCATGATATCTTGACGCGCTTTGATATCAGGGTCAGCAGGCGTGCTACAGGCACTTAGAGTAAGGGCTGCGGCTATCGCTGCTGTACTAAAAATAGCTTTAAGTGAACATTTGCTTGCTAGATGTTCCATGGCGTTTTTCCTTTGCATAGAGATATAATGAAAATTTTAATATTATATTAAAAAATA
>DAIPIF010000245.1:0-2991 GCA_036770925.1 Psychrobacter sp. | reverse complement strand
CCGCATGGTTTTACGGCACTTATTGATAGAAAAATGCGTGTGGGGTATGCTGAGAGCACACCCTACACAAAAATAAACAGGCTCTAATTAATTAACTACTGCGCGGTCAAGCCACCATCCACTACAAACTCTGCACCAGTTGAGTAGCTTGAATCATCGGAGGCTAAAAACAGCACCATACCGCTGACCTCTTCTGGTTGCGCCACCCGTTTCATCGGAATGGTTTTGGCAAACGCCTCTACCGCGTCTTTGGTATCGCCTTGCATAATCATCGGTGTGGCGATGACACCGGGATGAATGGAGTTGACGCGAATGCCATGCGCGGCGCACTCTAAGGCGGCGGCTTTGGTCATGCCGCGCACCGCAAATTTGGAATCGGTATAGCCAATAGCGCCACCAACCAAGCCATTAATCGATGAGATATTGATGATTGAGCCTTGTTTGGCAGCTTTCATTGACGGAATTACCGCTTTCATACCTAAGAATACGGACACTTGATTAATCTCAAGGATTTTACGATAATCTTCAACTGAGGTCTGCAAAATTGAGGTATTGGTAGTGATGCCCGCGTTATTGACCAACACATCGATTTGACCAAAGGTAGCGGTAGTTTGTTTGACTACCTTGTCCCAATCCTCTTGATTGGTCACATCTTGCTTAATAAACAGCGCGTTATCGCCCAACTCTTTTGCCAGCGCTTCGCCTTTTTCACTATTGATATCGGTTAAGACCACTTTTGCGCCATGTTCTAAACATAAACGTGCATGGGTCTCACCCATACCTTGCGCCCCGCCAGTGATAATAATGACTTTGTCTTGTAAACGCGCCATGATGACTCCTTCGTGGTGAGTGATAAATTTGGTTGTATTTAGTAGTGTTATTAATCAATAATTATAGGCTATAAGCACTAAGGCGTGTAGATAATAACGCTTAAGGTCTTGTCTTAAATAAGTACACATCGTTAGATGTACGTGCAAAGCTGATAATGGGTAGTCAGGTCATAATAATTTTAAACGCTGAAAAGGAGCCATTTATGTATAAAGAGATATTGGATTTTTGTTTTGAGGAGGCAGGTAGCCAGAGGTTTTTTGAGAAGGATTTGGAGTTTGACCGCTTGCTAACAGAGCGCTTTAGCACGGTACTTGAGCAAGCCGCCGCCGCAGAGTTTTATACTTGGCGCCGCAGTTACCAAGGGCGTTTGGCGGAAATTATAATATTAGACCAGTTTTCGCGTAATATTTATCGGGATACGCCCGCCGCTTTTTCTCAAGACCCTATGGCGCTCACTTTGGCGCAAGAAGCGGTGGCAGCAGGCGCGTTGCAAGAGCTAACGCTGGAGGCGCGGCGGTTTTTATTGATGCCGTATATGCATAGCGAATCAAAACTGATACATCGGCAAGCAGAAGCGTTATTTAAAGAGCATACCAATGAAGCGGTTTATGGGTTTGAGATGAGACATAAAGTTATCATCGACCGTTTTCATCGGTATCCGCACCGCAATGAGATTTTAGGGCGCAGCTCTAGCGCTGAGGAGCTAGAGTTTTTACAGCAACCACATTCGTCGTTTTAAAAACCGCAGTGCTCCTTAAGCCAGCATTTAGAGTTTTGTTCGGTGCCTTTATGGGTTGTTATGGGTTGTTATGGGTTGTCGGTCTCGTCCATATCTTCTTGACCGATGACATCTAAATCCTCTAAGCATAATTTGTCATATTCTTTTTTACAAAAATCAGGATCCAGTTTGCACATAGCGGCTTGCAGCTGATCCAGACGGTTCTCCGACTGTTGAATGTGTTCCAGCATTTTTGCAAAAGCTTCAGCGACAGGGTCTTGGGAGTTTGGGTCGATACCATAAGCCTGAAAGGCGGTGTCGCGTGCCTTGCTTTGAATGTTGCTTGGTGCTTCAGAGGTCGCGGTTGGCGTAGCTTCTGCTTCAGGCAGTTTTGATGATTTGCTAGCCCCTTTAACGATGGGATTGCCTTTTTCGTCATGGTTGTCCGATATCATCCGCGCTGCACTGCCCACCATCGTTGCACCAGCGGGGACGGGTTTGACCACCACCGCATTGGAGCCGATTTTGGCATTTTTGCCGACAGTGAAAGGTCCTAAAACTTTTGCGCCCGCACCAACGGTGACGCCGTCCTCTAGGGTGGGGTGGCGCTTGCCATTATTTTGGGAGACGCCGCCGAGGGTGACGCCATGATATAAGGTGACGTCATTGCCAATCTCAGCCGTTTCACCGATAACGACGCCAACCCCATGATCAATAAAAAAGCGCCGACCAATTTTGGCGGCAGGATGAATCTCTATACCGGTGATAATACGTGAGCCATACGAGATAATGCGCGCGGCAAGTTTGTAGTCATTATTCCATAAGCAATGAGCGCTGCGGTGTAAAACGAGCGCATGAATGCCGGGGTAGGTGAGTATCACCTCGAGGCTATTGCGGGCGGCAGGGTCACGATTAAAGACCGCATCGACGTCTTCTTTGAAGTCTTTTTTGATACTGGTAAGGGCTTTGAGAAAGCGGGTTGGCAATGACATAAAGCGTCCTATCTATTCGTCCATAAAAGGTAAGGTATGATATAGAGTATCACTATCCCTAGTCTATAGGTATTGTTATAACGGCTGAGCTTATCTTAATGTTTCGATAATTTGGCAAGTAAGGCGCTTAATAACTGGTATTCTTTTTGATCCAGCTGCAAGCGCGCGCCAAGCCGTGAGAGTCTTGATGGTAAGGATTTTAAATGCTCGCTATCGGCTAAGTTTTGTTGCACCATTAGTGTGGTCATCCGCTGGGTCAGCTGCTGTAATTGCTGTTGGGTAATGGCAGGCTCATCCCATTCTTGGCGCAGATAAGTATGGAGTATCGGCGCGGCTGTCGGCGCATTATTGTTATTCATATTATTCATATCTGCACTATTAATAGTTGTGTCATTAATAGTCGTGTTATTAATCAGCGTATTATCAGCAGTAGGGTTATGAGTTTGCGCA
>DAIPIF010000244.1:0-3031 GCA_036770925.1 Psychrobacter sp. | reverse complement strand
CGATACGAGCGATGATTTCTTTAATATCAAAGGGCTTGCGCTTATCCGTTGGAATAACGCCGTATAACTCTTTGGCATCATAGCGCGGTGGACGTGGTTTGATTTGATTGGGCACTTGCTTGGCAGGACGATTTAGGTGACTGACGATATTACGGGCAATGGATAGTGCGTGGGTGTCACTTTGCGCCAAGTGATCCACCACCCCTGACAAACGGGTATGCACATCACCGCCGCCTAAGTCTTCAGCGGTGACCTCCTCGCCAGTTGCCGCTTTGACCAGTGGTGGACCACCCAAAAAGATAGTGCCTTGGTCTTTGACAATGATAGATTCGTCGCTCATCGCCGGTACATAAGCGCCGCCCGCCGTACAACTGCCCATCACCACCGCAATTTGTGGAATACCTGCCGCACTCATATTGGCTTGATTAAAAAAGATACGACCGAAATGTTCTTTATCAGGGAACACCTCATCTTGGTTGGGTAAGTTAGCGCCGCCCGAGTCCACCAAATACACACAAGGCAAGTTATTTTCTTGGGCGATTTCTTGGGCACGTAGATGTTTTTTGACCGTTAACGGGTAATAGGTGCCGCCTTTTACCGTGGCATCATTACAGACAATCATACACTCGATACCGTTGATACGACCGATACCGGCAATCAGCCCAGCAGCAGGAATATCCTCGCCATACATATCGTGTGCTGCCATCGGTGCCACTTCTAAAAATGGCGTGCCGACATCAAGCAAACGCTCGACACGCTCGCGAGGTAGCAGCTTGCCACGGGCTAAATGCTTAGCGCGTGCACGCTCTGAACCGCCTTGCACGACTTTATGCAGATGCAGATATAAATCATCAACGACCGTTTGCATAGCGGCACTGTTTTGCTGAAACTCACTGGCGTTTGGACTCAGTTTACTGGTTATAATAGCGCTCATGACATCCCTTTTTATACTTGTGTTTGATACTCAACGATTTTTTTAGTACTTAAATCAGTACTATTTCAATTGAAAATATTAAATTAACCCGATGTAAAGCAAGGTCAATGATTACTCTAAACCTAATTCTGCCATCATTTGCTCAATGATTTTGAATTTTTGAATTTTGCCCGTAATGGTCATCGGGTATTCTGTGACAAAACGATAATAGGTCGGTATCTTATAATGGGCAATATTATTACGGCAGAATTCTTTGACTTCCTCTTCAGTCAAGCAGCCCTCCTCTTTGGGGATGATTAACGCCGCTAAGACTTCACCATAACGTTTATCAGGTATGCCAACGATTTGGACGTCACGAATCTTCGGATGGCGATACAGATAGTTTTCAATCTCAACCGGATAAACATTCTCGCCGCCGCGAATAATCATATCCTTACTGCGACCGACGACTTTGACATAGCCCTCTTCATCCATCATCGCCAAGTCGCCAGTATGCATCCAACCGTCCTGAATGGCTTCGCGGGTTTTAAAGCGGCTGCCCCAATAGCCTTTCATCACTGAATAGCCTTTGGTTAATAGCTCACCCGTCTCACCGATAGGGACAATCTCACCCGTTTCGGGGTCAATAACTTTTACCTCAAGCGCCGGCTGTACAAGTCCCACGGTTGAAACTTGCTTTTCAAGCGGCGTATGCTCATTAGTCTGGCACGATACCGGACTGGTCTCGGTCATGCCATAAGCAATGGTTATCTCATTTAAGTGCATTTTTTCAATGACGCGGCGCATCAGCTCAATGGGGCAGCTAGAGCCTGCCATAATACCAGTGCGCAAGGTTGATAACTGATACTGTTCAAAATCTGGATGGTCAAGCATCGCAATAAACATCGTTGGCACCCCATGCAGCGCCGTACACTGTTCTTCCTCAACCGCTTTTAGCACACTGAGTGGCTCAAAACCATCATTGGGATAAACGATACAACCGCCATGGGTTAGAATGGCTAAATTGCCCAACACCATCCCAAAGCAGTGATACAGGGGCACTGGAATACACAAGATGTCATCGGAGGTGAGATTCATCGCCTCACCGATAAAGTAGCCGTTATTGAGGATATTACGGTGGCTGAGTGTTGCGCCTTTTGGTGTGCCTGTGGTGCCACTGGTAAACTGTACATTAATGGCATCGGTGTTTTTGAGCTGTGCTTGACGCTCTGCAACTCGGGGATCATTGGCATCACCCTCGCTCATCCAAGCAGAGAAGGTTTGCATGTAATCAAAGGTTTCGTCATTATCTGGCTCATCAATCCAAATAAGGCGCTCAATGGTTGGTATCTCAACCAAATCCAGCTGATTATAAGTTTTATGATAAATCTCAGGACACAGCTCACGCACCATTTGTGCATAATCGCTGCTCTTAAAATGGCGCATGAGCACCAATGCCGAGCAGCCGAGTTTATTGAGCGAATATTGCAATTCAAAGGTACGGTAAGCCGGATTAATATTGACCAGAATGACGCCGACTTTTGCGGTTGCCAATTGCATCAGTAACCACTCAGCATTATTATGCGACCAGATACCGATGCGATCGCCAATCTCCAGCCCCATCTCTATCATGGCGCTTGCCAGTTGATTGACCTTTTGTTGTAGCTGTTTATAAGTCCAACGGATGTTTTGATGGCGCGAGACCAGCGCCATGCGCTCTGGGTACTTATGCACAATGGCATCAAAAAAATCCCCGATGGTCGCCTCAATCAGCGGCACCTCAGGACCTTTATCATAGCTTTGGCTTAAAGGGGCGTTAGCAGAACGCGCGCCCATATTAATCGCGGGGATTTTATCTAAAATATTACTATAAATGATATCAAAATCAATAGATTGAGTCATAACGAGTCCTTTCGTTTTACTTTTTATAATGCTTATTAGTCGCCTGCCACCCGTTCATGCTTCCTTGAACAGATCTTGATTAGCGTTATCTACTATACCGCCTTAAATCGAATGATGTCAATAATAGTAATACATTATGTCTCATTTAAAAGAAAAGAAGGCGGTGAGTTTATGATTAATTAATGAATGAATGAATGAATAGACGATGAGTCTTTT
>DAIPIF010000243.1:0-3040 GCA_036770925.1 Psychrobacter sp. | reverse complement strand
AACTCTCCTGCTAAGAGAGATGTTCGCTGCTTTAATCAGCAGATAATCAGACTTAACGTACGGCAACTATATAGCTGGCAGGCGTAGCATGTTACACTATGACGACTTTATTTTGAATGATTATGCTATGACGAATTCTATAAAAACCCCTGATACCAAATCGACGGCTATAACCGCTGATGAGTGGCTTGATGACGCCTTAATGGATGCTGAACTGCTAGAAGATGAATTGCTTGATGATGACGCCATTGATGATGCCACTGATGACAGTGACGAGCATGAATATGTCGCCGGACAACCGATACCTGAAATCATCAATGTCACGCATACGGTCGTTGAAGGTGAAGCCGGTCTGCGCATCGATAAGATGGCATCACAAGCCTTTACAGATTTTTCGCGCGTGCAGCTGCAAGGCTGGATTACTGATGGTAGTCTATTATATAACGGTAGCGTTCAGCGCCCCAAACAGCGCGTAAAAGTAGGTGATGTGCTGCATTTATCGACGACTTTGCAGCAGCATAGCCAAGATTTACCTGAGAATATCGCTATTGACGTGGTTTATGAGGATGATGAGGTATTGGTCATCAATAAACCAGTGGGCATGGTGGTACATCCGGGCGCGGGCAATCAGACGGGCACGTTGGTCAATGCGCTGTTGTATCATTATCCGCAGCAGCACCATTTGCCGCGCGCAGGGCTCGTGCACCGTATTGATAAAGACACCTCAGGGCTCCTACTTATTGGCAAAACCAAACCGGCGCAAATGGCTCTGATGGAACAACTAAAAGACAAGTCCGTCTATCGGCATTATCAGTGCGTGGTCGCCGGTGATCAGGCAAGCTTGATGCGTCATCGCCGTATCGATGCGCCCATTGGTCGCCATCGCAATCAGCGTACCAAAATGACGGTCATGACCGCAGGACGTGAGGCGGTGACCCACCTGATAGAGGTCACCCCTTTAAATAATAACTATTGCTTATTAGATGTGGCATTGGAGACTGGGCGTACGCATCAGATTCGCGTGCATTTGAGCCATATCACTTATCCGATAGTCGGTGACCGTGTCTATGGCGGTCGTCGTCAATTGCGCTCAGGTCTGACAGAGGTGCAGCGCCAAGCCATCGGTGATTTCCCGCGTCAAGCTCTGCATGCTTACGCGTTAGGTTTTGTGCATCCTAGCACAGGTGAGGATATTGAAGTCACCACCCCGATTCCTGAAGATATGCAGCAACTGATAGCGGTATTAAGTGAGGGCTATGATGCTGAATGATAGCACAGCGCTGATAGCGCCGCGCTCATAAGGAGAGGTTTATGCTGAAGACGCCAAGGCTAGATAAGCTCCCGATGACCCTATTGGCACAGCTTGATGAGGTCAGTGTTTTTCAAACGGCTGCCGTTTATAATACGGCTGCTACCCTTGATAAGGATGAATTAGCGGACAAGTCACTGCTGATAAAAGGCACGCCCAGTTATGGCGCGCTTAATTTAGGCTTGCATGTTAAGGATAATCCCGCTAAGGTTTTAAATCATCGCATGCAGGTTTTGGCGGCGCTGAATCAGCATTTAACCTCAAAGATAACCAGCCTGCACTGGGTCAATCAAGTGCATGGCAAGCAGGTTTATGATGTCGATGCGGCAGCGCTTAGTATGCGCCCTGTTGATGCCGATGCGCTGCTGAGCCATCAAGCCAATACGGGTCTGGCAATCATGACTGCCGACTGCGTGCCCATCGTCTTATATCAGCCGAGTACTGGGCAGATAGCGGCGATTCATGCCGGCTGGCAAGGACTGGCGTGCGGGGTCATCAAAGCCACGCTTGAGCGCTTTTGTGATGATGGGCAAGTACTGGCATGGATAGGCGCTTGTATCAGCCACGCCCATTATGAAGTAGGTCGCAACGTCTATGAGCAACTGCTGACAGGCTGTAGCGCCAAGCAATTATTACCGCAAAGCAGTCTTGATAATTTTGCGTCGCTGTTTTGTGCTACTGTCAACACGGATAAGTTGAAAATAAACTTACCCAAGCTTGCTGCTGCAGAATTGGCATTTTGCGGGGTAGTATGTCGCAATGAGTTGCCCATTCCCTGTAGCTATGCCGACAGTCACTATTATTCTTATCGGCGGCAAACGCATCTACAACAGCCAGCAACGGGGCGCATGGCGCTGATTATTGTACGCCATACGTGATAAAGGCTTGAGCCTTTTTTAATTCATCTATTATTAGCCATTATTCGAGTTTGTATGACTACATCTACCGCAGCATCTCGTCCTGATTCCGATACTCATGACCATCACATCACTGATAGCGTGCCAAGCGTCTCTATGGCAGTGGTTTATCATAGTAATTATGGTCATACCAAACGTGTCGCTGAAGCTATCGTAACCGGTGCCCATCAGCAATTGCCTATCGCGCAGGCGCGCGCCATCGATGTCAACGATATTGATTGGGAGTTTTTGGATCACGCTGATTTACTGGTTTTTGGTAGCGCCGTCTATATGGGCAGCATCACCGCTGAGATGAAAATGTTTATGGATAAAACCTCACAGCGTTGGTATCACCGCGAGTGGCAAGGCAAGTGGGCAGCCGGTTTTGCCAATTCAGGAGGGCTGAGCGGCGATAAATTAGCGGTATTGCAGCAAATCTGTCTTTATGCCATGCAGCATGGGATGAATTGGATTGGCTTGCCACTGGTGCCTACAGGGCATGAGGAGCATGACTTGAACCGCCTATCGGCTTTTTTAGGTTTGATGACCCAATCAGCCAATGGACCTCCTGAGGAGACGCCTGGCAAAGGTGATATTGATACCGCTATATGGTTTGGCACTCATTTGGCACAGACGATTATCAAGCATCAGCCGGCTCAATAACTCGTCTTTCGCACTATCTGTGGGTAAGGGTAAGGCGAGTCGTCACTATTAATTGATACATAAAAAGCAGCGCTCTTTATTAAAGAGCGCTGCTTTTTTGTGCCAGTCAACCGCAGATTTTGCAAGCCAAGCTAGCGTGGTTGGCTAAGCGTCGAGGTGGCATTAACATGGG
>DAIPIF010000242.1:0-3060 GCA_036770925.1 Psychrobacter sp. | reverse complement strand
TTTTAGCCGTCGCCAAGTCGTGTTCTTCAGCGATTTGACGCACCACTGGCTTTTCAAGCTCGCCCACGGGGAACAGGGTTTTGGCAATTTTATCACCACCAACCGCATGTAAAAAGTAACTTTGGTCTTTATTATTATCTAAACCGCGTAATAATTGTGCGACGGTTGCGCCTTCGCTATTTTTATAATTGACACTGCGGCGCGTATAGTGACCGGTGGCGATAAAGTCTGCGCCTAAAGTGAGCGCATAATCTAAAAATGCCTTAAACTTAATCTCTTTATTACATAAAATATCAGGATTGGGCGTGCGTCCGGCTTTATATTCTGCTAAAAAATGCTCAAACACGCGATCCCAATATTCCATCGCAAAGTTGGCGGTATGCAGCTTGATACCGATTTTATCGCATACCGCTTGCGCGTCGGCTAAGTCGTCCATCGCGGTACAGTATTCAGTGCCGTCATCTTCTTCCCAGTTTTTCATAAACAGCCCCTCAACCATAAACCCTGCTTGTTGTAGCAAAACAGCAGAGACGGAGGAGTCGACACCGCCTGACATACCCACGATAACCCGTATGTTTGCACGGTCTTGGATATCGGTTAAATGCAGAGGACTATAGGTGTGCATAGGCGCGGCATTTGGCGCGGCGGCGGTAGTCGGAGTGGTTGACATAACGGACATAAAAAAGCGCTCAACAATTTGTGATAATATAGGCGTCATATTATAACAGTTAAATAAAATTAGTGGCGACCTGTAGCGCTTTAGCATTTTAGCGTTTTAAGATTTTAATAACCTTTCACTCACTTTGGGATTATCATGATAAAAATCGGTCAAGGTATCGACGTACATGCGTTTCATAATACGGGCGAGCAGCAGCAATATGTGACGCTGGCGGGCGTGGCGATTGAGCACACGCATAGCTTATTGGCACACTCAGATGGCGATGTGGTTTTGCATGCCTTAGCCGATGCGCTATTGGGTGCGTTAGCGCTGGGTGATATCGGTCAACATTTCCCTGATACCGATGCGGCGCATGCTGGACTAGATTCGCGAGTGTTACTGCGTTATGTGTATGGCAAAGTGCAAGAAGCCGGCTATAAGCTGGGTAATGCTGATATCACCGTGATGTGTGAGCGCCCAAAGCTCGCGCCGCACAGCTTGGCGATGCGTGACCATATCGCCCGCGACTTACAGAGTGATATCAGTCATATCAGCGTAAAAGCCACCACCACCGAAAAGCTCGGCTTTACCGGTCGCCAAGAGGGCATTATGGTCAATGCCGTGGTATTATTACTGGCTGATAGCAAGTAATTGCTTGTAATTGCAAAGCAATCCCCCATGTAGCACAATAGATACCGTTACTTTTTATCTTAAATAATCCCCTTTATATTAGGAGTTGTTATGAGCGAGCAAACCGCCAACACTGGCGCAAATGATGTTGAACAATTGATTCGTGACCAAATTCGTGATAATAAAGTCATTATCTACATGAAAGGCACGCCGCAGTTCCCGCAGTGCGGCTTCTCAGCGCGTTCTATCGACGTATTGACCCAAATTGGTCGCCCTTTTGCCTTTGTTAATATTTTAGAAAACCCTGAAATTCGGGCAACGTTACCCAAAGTGGCTAATTGGCCTACTTTTCCACAATTGTGGATTGATGGCGAGCTGATGGGCGGCTCTGATATTATTTTGCAAATGTATCAATCAGGCGAGCTGAAGCCTTTGGTTGAAGCCAACAGTCCTGCTGCCTAAGCATTCAATCAATAAGTGCTAGCTTCGTGAGACTTAGATTCATGAGACTTAGCCTCATAAGTGCTAAGCTTCTGCACTTAAAACATGCCGTTTTAAACCTAAAAGCCTGAGTCGCTCCCAAAAGCGTCTGCTCAGGCTTTTTTGGTTTTATTGGTTTTATCCCCATATAACATCCAATCGCACGTTACTAACAGCTTAATAATAAGAGAATATGATGAATAAACCCTCTGCCCAAGCCCAAAGCATCGAGCCCGTCGCCCTTAAAAAACGCCACGCCCGCTTAAAAGAGCTATCAGAACGCCTCATCGCCATTGCCACTAATGAGCCAAACTCCGCGCTCAAATGTATCCATCAACTGAGTGTCGCAGGCGGGGCAACTCACGCCACTTATCTCGCTATTGAGCAGCGTATCGTCGCTGACCAAGACGCCGCGGGTGCCTATCATTTCGCATTATTAGCGCAAAACACGCCTGATTTACCCATTGATGCGCGGCAACTTATCGAGCTGGTTATCTATAAAGGCGATAATGCGCAGCGTCTGGCTTTGCTAAAAAATCTGCCTGTGCCGCCTGTGGAGAGTATTAAAGCGCAAATTTTGGCGAGTGCTGACGCCGATATCATCGCGCAGATGACAGCCTATTTGCACATTAATCCCGAAGCGCATGGCAGCGAGCATATCCTGAACAACGCGCAGGCGGACAGTATCGTCCCTATTAATCCTGATACGATGAATGCCGATACTATCAAACCTCATCACGATAGCGAATAGTGCTAAAATGAGCAGATTATTAAATGAGCGGATGCTTCATTGTATAAGTCGGTGCTTATTTTTAACCATCCACGCGGTTGTGCTGCGCTCAAAAAATATTTTTAGAATGACTTATCGGTGAGTATTTGTTTACCACGGTATAAAAAAACCTTTATACTGTAATGGATATAAAAAATGCCTATTATTAACTATAAAATAGGCATTTATCACTGAAGTATTTCCAACCGTACTTGCAATGACTGCACCATGAATGGGTCAGTCACAAGGCTTATCAGCCCTCATACTTATAGGCTAAAACAACATAGGGATATCACCATGCGTGTCGATAATTTTCAACAAATCTTAGAAGACCTCAACAGCTCATCCTCTGATCTTGAAGCATCCGCTTTAATCTCAAACGATGGTTTAGTCATTGCCTCAGCATTGCCAGCCGGTATCGATGATGACCGCGTGGGCGCGATGTCAGCGGCACTCTTATCACTTGGAGATCGCGCTGGACGTGAGCTTGCGCGTGGTAGTATTGACCGTATTATGATTCAAG
>DAIPIF010000241.1:0-3066 GCA_036770925.1 Psychrobacter sp. | reverse complement strand
CAATGTATCTGACTGTATGCAAGAGAATTTTCCTTAAAGGGAAATTCTAAAAACTAAACATCATAATGATGTCTTTTAAACTTATTAAGCAACTACCGGATAGGGTAGAACGAATAACAAGAACTAAACTAAATATGGTGGACCGACCGCGACTCGAACGCGGGACCAATTGATTAAAAGTCAACTGCTCTACCAACTGAGCTATCGGTCCTGAGAAGCTTATAAAAAAAGCACTGCTTTTTAACTTCGCAAGCGAACTTACATTTCCGTAAATTCTAAAAACTTAATTTCTCTATATAACGACTTTTCAGTACAACAGAGACATCAAGTTTGTTATCTCGTTTAAAGAATTTGTATCCCTAAACGTGAGAGCACATTATATATATTATTATGACAATTACAACCCCGCATTTTAAAAAAAGTGAAAATCTGGCATAAAAATTCATATTTCTTCGGTTTTTAATCGTTTTATCTGTTTTTAGTCCTTTCTGCCTCATACATTATTACTAATAATGCAGTACTAGTCTCTAGACAGTGCTTCAACAGGATCAAGTTTGGCGGCATTACGCGCCGGTAAGAAACCAAAGACTACTCCAATGAGTGTTGAACAAACAAATGCTGCGATAATGGAGGTCGATGAGTAGATAACTTTGAAACTGTCACCGCCGACACGGTTTATTAGCTCGCCAATAGCAAATGCCAGTCCAATACCAATCAGTCCCCCTAAGATACAGACTAGAACGGCCTCGATGAGGAACTGCTGCATGATATCGCTCTGACGCGCGCCCACTGCCATACGTACACCAATCTCGTTGGTGCGCTCGGTGACAGAGACTAGCATAATGTTCATGACCCCAATACCGCCAACTATCAACGAAATGACTGCGACCGATGAGATAAGTAGCGTCATCGTGCCTGTCGTTGATTCAATGGTTTGACGGATAGAGTCGGAATTACGCAACTCAAAGTCATCTGTACCATGGCGACTCTCTATCAAGTCAGAGATGGCAGTCTCTGCTGAACTAGAAGAGATACTGTCATCTAACAACGCCACAAAACGATCGATATTGGTGCTACCAGTGACACGCGACATCACCGTCGTATAAGGCATATAGATGGTAGGCGTCGTCACACTAGGACCAAAGCCACCATCGCTCTCTTCGAGGACGCCAATCACGCGTCCAGGCACACTACCAACCAGTATCACTTCACCAATAGGATTATCAATATCTGAGAAAAACGTCTGTTTGGCATTGTCATCGATGATGATATCTTGACTACGTAATGTGATGCTTTTTGCATCAAACCCTTGGCCCAATGCCAACGTCTCACCAGTGACGGTTAGGTAGTCTTCGCCAACGCCGTTGACGGTAGCATCCTCTTGTATACTACGATAGCGCACGCTAGAGTTGGCATTTACTTGAGGGCTGACGCTGATAATATATGGCTGATTGCCGACCGCTTCTGCGTCTTCTGGTGTCAAGTTGTCATCGTTATAGCGGCGTCTAGGGTCGCCTCTAGGGTAGCCATTATTGACGGTGATGGTATTGGTACCTAACGAGCTAATATTGGCAAGGATTTGCTGCTGAGAGCCTTGTCCAAGGCCTACGATAGATACGACCGCAGCGATACCGATGATAATGCCGAGCATAGTGAGTAGGGTACGCATCTTATGCGCACGCATGGCAAGTAAAGACATTTTAAACGCTTCAAGCAATCGATCTATAAAGCTACCAAAGGCACTTTTACGATGCTCACCAAGGATGGATTCTGGTTTCTTGTCTGTATGCTTATAATGCTCAGTTTGATAGTCAGCGATGACATAGCCATCTTTTAGCTCAATCACACGCTCCGCTTGTGCCGCTAATTTTGGATCATGAGTGACCATGATAATGGTATGACCTTTTGCACTGAGGTCATGCAAAATCGCCATGACGTCTTCGCCAGATTTACTGTCTAGGGCACCCGTTGGCTCATCGGCCAAGATCACGTCACCACCATTCATCAGTGCACGAGCAACAGAAACACGCTGCTGCTGTCCACCTGAAAGCTGATTGGGACGGTTATTGACCTTATTGCCAAGGCCGAGGTCGGTTAATAGTTTCTCAGCACGGTTGGTACGAGCTTCGGTATCCATGCCCGCATATACTGCAGGGACGGCGACGTTATCTTTGGCACTGATATCGCCAAGTAAATGATAGCGCTGAAAAATAAAACCAAAATGCTCACGGCGCAGTTCTGCCAGCTGATCGGCATCAAGCTTACGGGCGGATTGACCATAAATCTTATAATCGCCAGCAGTGGCTTGATCTAAGCAGCCCAAGATATTCATTAAGGTGGACTTACCAGAGCCTGATTGTCCAATGATAGCGACCATCTCACCTTGGTGAATCGTCAGATTGATATCATGTAACACACGAATGGTTTGCTCACCAGCGGGAAACTCTCTGATAATCCCAGACAATTCCATAATGGGCTTGCCTGATGCAGGATGGTTAGCGGTATTGGTTTTTAATGAGTTATCTAAACTATCTAAGTTATTTGGGTTGTTTGAATGATTATTAGAAGTGTGTGACCCTGAGTTTTGAGCCGTGCTACTTCCAGAGCTATCTTCAGTCGACGGTTTGGGAGGTTGATGTATAGTCATAGCAGTGTCTTTAATAAAGGCTAAAAAGCGTGATAGTGTTGTTATGAAGGGCTGCTACATTTAACAAACCCTTTTTTATTCAACATAGTCAAAGAACAAGTTACATTCGAGGTCCACCAGGGATACGGCCGCTACCTGATTTCTTACCGCTTTCTTCACTGATGATTACTTCTTCCCCTTCTTTCAAACCACTTAAGATTTGCGCGTTTACTCGGTTATCGATACCGACTTCTACAGTACGCTCTTCTACGGTTCCATCCTCTTTTAATACACGTACAAACTTGCCAGTGGCTGCTTTGCCTTTTTCTTTACCTTTAGAGCGTTTTTCTTGTATCACTGTTGACGGCACTAATAGAGCGTCTTTAGCTTCATTAACAATGATATAAGCAACATCCAACTGATTATTATTAATCACATCT
>DAIPIF010000240.1:0-3098 GCA_036770925.1 Psychrobacter sp. | reverse complement strand
CGCGTCATTAACCCAGATTTTATCTGGAATAAACCCCGTTATCAAGGCGCGACTATATTGCTGGCACGCAGAAACTTTGGCTGCGGCTCGAGCCGTGAGCATGCGCCGTGGGCATTGTCAGAATATGGCTTTCGTACCATTATTGCGCCAAGCTTTGCTGATATTTTTTATAATAACTGCTTCAAAAACGGCATGCTGCCTATCGTCTTAGACGAGGCAATTGTTGATAAGCTCATGACAGCTACCTTTGACAATGAAGGCTATGAGCTGACGGCTGATTTGGAGCGCCAAGTGGTCATCACCCCAACAGGTGAAGAGTACGCCTTTGAAGTTGATGAGTTTCGCAAGCATTGCTTGCTAAATGGTCTTGATGATATCGGGCTGACACTGCAGCAAAGCGACGCCATCGAAGCTTATGAGCAAAAAATGATGCAAAAAACGCCTTGGATATTCAATGAGGTGCGTGCTTAATTCTAAGGTTTATCTATGAGTTTTAGCGGTGGGTTTTTAGCTGAGTTATTGAAAAAGCCCTAAATAAAAATGCACAGTCAGTAATACAATGTTGAGTTATCGTAATGATATGGCTATTATAAAAGCCAATTTATCAAGGTAAGTCGTAGCCATTATTATGAATAAAAAACATTATCTTGTATTCACCAGTATAGCGATAGCCAGTAGCTTATGGCTATCAGGCTGTCAATTATTGACCGGTTATCAGCAAATAGATAAAGCCCCGCAGCTGACCCCTGTTGCGGGTAAAATCTATCCCATTACAGGCGAGGTCAACCTTGCCTGTGCGGGTACTTATCATTGTGAAATTACCCAAATAGATAAAACTTTGGTCATCTCCTCAAGCTCGCATAAGCCAATGAGTGCGGCACTATTAGCCCAAATGACGAGTAGTAGCGCTCAAGGGATTAATAATGCCACGCTGGATAAAAAACCTAAAGCGACGATGACGCCGTTGCTAAATAAAAATGCCATTAAAGTTGTGCCATTATCGGCATCAAGTATGCAGGGCATGACCAATTATTATGTGCGTATGCTGCCGGCAAAGCGTGAACTCAGTGTTAATTTTTACCCTGAAAATAATATTGGCTATGTTGAGCGTTTTGCGATGATTCATGATTTTAAGCAGTCGGGCACTTATCTGCTGCGCGCTTATCGCAAAAAATCCGAGCAAGAGGCGGGGAGTCTCTTAGACACCGCCTCACCTGAGCCTTTATGTGTGGACTTGCTTGAGGATAATAAGGTCAAGCGCCATTTTTGTAAGCAATTAGATACCGATAACCAAGGTGAGTTTGTGGAAACGCGCCTCACTAATAAATAACACTAAAGTTAAATAAGATTTAACGATACAGACTCTAAAGCGTATTGAGCATTTTCATTGTTCAAAATTATTATTTTAACAAAATTAACAAGGATTGGTATGGCAACTATTTTGACATTAGCAGGCGATGGTATTGGTCCTGAGATTATGACCCAAGCAATTAATGTGCTCCAAGCGGTCAATAAAAAGTTTGATTTAAACCTAACTCTTGAGTCAGGTTTAATTGGTGGCGTGGCTATTGATGCGACTGGTGAGCCACTGCCCGAGGAGACTTTGAGCCGCGCCCGTGCTGCTGATGCGGTATTATTAGGGGCAGTTGGTGGTCCTAAATGGGATGCGATTGAGCGTAGCAAACGTCCAGAGCGTGGTTTATTAAAGATTCGCAGTGAGCTGGGTTTATTTGCTAACTTGCGCGTGGCTAAGCTTTATCCGCAATTGGCAAATGCCTCTAGTATCAAACCTGAGATTATAAAAGGTTTAGATTTACTCATTGTCCGTGAATTGACCGGCGGTATTTATTTCGGTGAGCCACGTGGTATTCGCACGCTAGAGAACGGCGAGCAGCAAGGCTACAATACCATGGTGTATAAAACCAGTGAGATTGAACGGATTGGTAAAGTGGCGTTTGAGTTGGCAAAAACCCGTGCCCAAGCTGCAGGAACGCCTGCCAAAGTTTGTTCGATAGATAAAGCCAACGTCTTAGAAGTCACGGAGCTGTGGAAGCAGACCATGATTGCCATGCAACAGGCAGATTATGGCGATGTGGCACTCTCGCACATGTATGCGGATAATGCTTGTATGCAGCTGATTCGTGACCCGAAGCAGTTTGATGTGATGGTCACGGGTAATATGTTTGGCGATATCTTATCTGATGAGGCGGCGATGCTCACCGGTTCAATCGGTATGCTGCCCTCAGCCAGCCTTGATGAGGATGGCAAGGGAATGTATGAGCCGTGTCATGGTTCAGCGCCTGATATCGCAGGACAAGATAAAGCCAATCCTTTAGCGACTATTTTGTCTGTGGCGATGATGCTGCGCTATACCTTTAAGCAAGAGGCTGCCGCGCAAGCCATTGAGCAAGCGGTGAGCGAGGTGCTCGATGATGGTCTGCGTACCGTAGATATCTTGGATCGTAGTGAAGCGGGACTGATACAAGTCGGCTGTCAGCAAATGGGCGAGGCAGTATTGGCGAAGCTTTCTTAATCAGTGTCACTATAAGTGCTCATAAAGTAAATTTTAACGATAAATCCCATAAATTGCTCTGCAGTTTATGGGTTTTTTTATGAATAAGCACCGTAAAACCACGTCCTTCTAGGGCGTGGATATCAGGCATAAATAACACTAAAGACCTCTTGACTACTAAGGCGATTAAGCCAAAATAAAAGCATGAAAACACTCAAGTTACGCATCAAAGATAAACACGCTGACCAATTAAATAAATTGGCATCATCGGTTAATTTTGTGTGGAACTACGTGAATGATTTGAGCTTTAAACACTGGCAACGCACTAATCATTTCTTTTCAGCTTATGATATTGCAACTTATGTAAAAGGCAGTGGTGAGCTGCTGAACCTGCACAGCCAAACCTTGCAAGCAATCACTGAAATCCATGCTAAATCTCGTAAGCAGTTTAAAAAAGTCAAACTAAATTGGCGCACCAATAACCCGAAAGCCAAACGTAAATCACTTGGGTGGATTCCGTTCAAGAAATCAGCCATCAAATACTTAGGTGTCAAAACATCAGGAAAGAAAAGCCTCAAATCCACCA
>DAIPIF010000239.1:0-3113 GCA_036770925.1 Psychrobacter sp. | reverse complement strand
ATGCCTTATCACGTTATCAAAGCGACACTCGTTCTTGTGAGGCGCTAAATCAGGATAGCCCTCAGTCGTTGGTATCACGATATAAAGGGGTGTCGGCCTCCTCGGTGAACTCTTCATAACTGATAACCGCGTTTTGTACCTCTGGTACGCCCGTTGCCGTATCAGCAGTCGCCCCGCTCGCCACCGTTTGCTCTGTCGCCTTATCCGCCCCATTGGTTTCTAGCGTTAGCCCTTCTGTGCTGACGGTTTCTGCTATTTCAGAATTTTGAGCTTCAGAATTGACGGTTTCAGCAGTAGCGACTTCAGAGCTAATAGCTTCAGAGCCCGTATCAGCGCTCAAACTATCTGTCAATGACGATAAAACATCGGTACTTATGAGCAGAAAAACCAGTGCTAAGGTTAATAATAAACCACCCAATACCAGTATCATCAGACGATTTTTTGCAGCGTTAGGTTTGCCCTCGCCTGTGCCCGCTTTGGCTATTTTAGCCTTTTTTGGGGTTTTGGCTTTTTTGGGTGTTTTGATGGCTGTCGGTTTTTTGCGTAGCGCTTTTGATAGTTGCGGTTTTTTGAACCGGCTGAATAGATTTTTAGATAGGCTTTTAGAGTGCGCGCTCGCTTGGGTTGCCTCTACTAAATCACTGTTATCTGCTAGCGTTGCGCCTGCGCTCGATGCCGCCTCAGCAGATGCTTTCAGCTTATCGGCGATGCTATTGTCATCAGCTGCGGCAGTATGAGGCTTAATAGAGGCTGTCAGGTTATCCTCTGCTAAGTCTATTTCAGCAAATAAAAGTGATTCATGGGCAGTCGTGCCATTGTCGATAGGCTCTATGCTATCAAGACCATCAAGGATATTAAGATTATTAAGGCTATCAAAGTCATCAACATTATCAAAGTCATCAAGGCTTAAAGCATGTGGCGGGGATTTTTGATTCACCGCCTCAACTTCTGGCTCAGCACTCTCAAGCTCGAGCTCAAGGCTTTGGAGAAACTGCTCATAAACCGCATCAATGTCATCAGAATTGGTAGAATGAGGCGTATCAGAATGAGGGTGGTCTAAATCTTTCATAGCATACCAAGTCTATTTTGCGGTGAATGTTAGAATATTTTTAATCAATATGAGGCCATAAGGTTCAGCATTATTGTATCTTATACTACTGCCCTTTTGCTAAAGTGTAACGCAGAATAGATGGCTAAGCCATTAGCTTCAAGCATAATCTATGGTAGAGACGATATCATCTCGACAAAGTGTCGATAAATACAGACCAGTGGGCAAAATATATGGATTTAAAGCAGCTTAAGGCTTTTATGGCGGTGGCTAATTTGCAGAGTTTTAGTGCTGCCGCCCAAATAACCGGCTTATCGCAGCCGAGTCTGAGTCGTCAGCTCAAGCAGCTTGAGGATGAGATGGGGGTGATATTAATTGATAGGTATCATCGACCGTTGCAGCTGACGGAGGCGGGGCAGTTTTTTTATGATAAGCTCAGTGCGCTATTGACGGAGCTAGACACCATTATCAGTATGACTCAGCGCTTATCCAAGCCGAGTCAGGCGCTGAATATTGGTTTTGTGCCGTCTATTTTATATGGTTTATTGCCCGAGATTATCGCTACTTTTAAGCAAAATAATGCTCAAAAAGACAGCCATATTACTATTAACCTAAAAGATATCAGCTCCTACCAACAGATTGAGGCATTAAAGAGTGGCGATATTGATATTGGTTTTGGGCGCTTTGTGCATCAGGATCCGTGGATTCAGCAGATATTATTACGCCATGAACGCTACCTTGTTGCACTGCCAAAAGCCCATCCTTTAGCCCATCGTGGCGAGCCTAGATTGATAGATTTGGTCAATAATCGGCTGATTTTATACCATCAAACCCATCTGCCTGTTATGCAAACCATACAAACTATAAACAGCCCTCATCGTCCTGCCTCTACTCATTATAAAAACACGCCCACGGCTATTGCCGATAGCGTCACCGAGCCACTGCTGCATCTGTTCGCTCAATATGGTATCACCCCTTTGATGACCACTAAAGTCAGTGATTTGCAAGTGGCGCTAGGTTTGGTTGCCGCAGGTGAAGGCATTACCTTAGTCCCTGCCAGCCTAAAAACCGTGCGCACCGAGCAAATCAGCTATCAGCGGCTAAGACATGAAAACGTCACCTCACCTATTTATTTACATACCCTAAAAGATGCGATGCATCCTAAAGTGCCAGACTTGCTCGAGGCTATTTACCTAGTTTATGAGCAGCGCGGTATCACATATCGCCGTCAGCAGTTTTTTTAGGGCAACGGCTAGTCAATGCTGAACTATCTATTGGTGAGGATCATAAAAATAATCATTATCATCCGTTATCTGAGGTGTGCTAAAGTCGTTGCTGTTTTTTTAAGTCGTGTTTTTAGTGCGACACCTTGATACACATTGATATATTTTGAAGGGGCTTATGAGCATACCACCGTTTAATACTGGCACTGCCAGTGATACCGCGCTCAATGCGCCACCAGAGGGTTTTAGTTGGCGAATTTTTGGGCCGGGTATTTTGATGGCGACGGCCGCTATTGGCGGCTCGCATCTGATTTCATCCACGCAAGCGGGCGCGTTATATGGTTGGCAGTTGGCGATTATGATTATTTTAGCCAACGTCTTTAAGTATCCGTTTTTTCGTTTTGCCACTGATTATGTTTATGATACTAATGAGAGCTTAATTGCCGGTTACGCCCGTCGCTCCAAGGTCTATCTTTGGATTTACTTTATCCTATCGGTGTTGTCAGCGGTGATTAGCACCGGCGCGGTGTCTTTGATTGCGGCGGTGATATTGGGCTTTATGTTACCCGCCTCTTTGGGTCTCTCCACCATGAGTTTGTCTTTAATCATCGTGGCAGTATCGTGGTTCTTTTTGATTGCCGGTCACTATAAGCTGCTTGATGGGGTCACTAAGTGGATTATGATTGCCCTCACCACAGCTACAGTAGCTGCGGTGGTCATTGCCGCCGGCAAGCCAACCGTTATGGCGGTAGATTTCGTTGCCGCTTCGCCTTGGAATATGGCAACCTTAGGGTTTATTGTCGCTTTAATGGGTTGGATGCCTGCACCGCTTGAATTTGCGG
>DAIPIF010000238.1:0-3116 GCA_036770925.1 Psychrobacter sp. | reverse complement strand
CACATTTGGGCGAAAAGCTACCAATTTCACGTATGCAGCGCGATTTATCAGACTCAACCGTCCTGCGTAATATCGGTGTGGGCTTGGCTCAAAGCATGATTGCTTATGACGCTTGCTTAAAAGGCGTGGGTAAACTTGAACTCAACGCCCAGCGCTTAAATGACGATTTGGATAACGCGCAAGAAGTATTGGCAGAGCCAATTCAAACCGTGATGCGCCGCTATCGCGTCGAAAACCCATACGAGAAACTCAAAGCCTTGACTCGTGGTAATGCGATGACCCGTGAGGCGATGCTGACTTTTGTAGAGAGTGATGAGCTGTCTGCGGTCTCTGATGCCGATAAAGCGCGTCTACGCGAGCTGACCCCTGCCACTTATGTGGGTAATGCCGCTGAGCAAGCACGCATGATTAAAGAATGGATTGCTAAGCTATAATGATCACTGAGCCATCAGTTTATCACTAAGCTTTAGTCATTATTATCCGCATCATGAGGAGATACCTCGTCATGATGCGGACATATCAGCGCCATTTTATTTCTTTTTGCGCCGGTCTTTATCCTCATCATCGTCATCACCACCCGGTATGATGGCTTTGCCGACAGCAACTGTACCTTTGACCACGCCTTTGGTGGCTTTATAAGCGACTTTAACAGGTACCGTCACCACTTTATGGACACACGCTTGCAAAAAAAGCGCACTGATAATTAATGCGATAAAGTGTAATTTTTTCATGAGTATCCTATAAGTGCTGGCAGGCAGGCGCAGCATTAAATAAGCCTTAATCATAAACCATTCGCTTGATTTTAAAAAGTAAACCTTACTTTTATTGCACAACTCTTTCACCCTATGGATGTATCAATGACTTCTATCACCCTGTGCCTACCTGACGCTATGACGCCTGAGCAATTCTTAAGCGACTATTGGCAAAAAAAACCACTCCTTATCAAACAAGGTCTACCGCAGCTCATCGGCATGTTTGAGCCTGAGGATATGCTTGGACTGGCGCTTGATGAAGATGCTGCCGCCCGTTTATTGACCCAAGCCGCCACCAAAAAACCTGACGAGCCCCAATGGCAGCTTAAAAAAAGCCCGCTCACAGAAACGGACTTTAATAACTTGCCGGCGCAGTGGACGGTATTGGTGCAAAATCTGGAACAATGGTCAGCCGAGCTGGGTCAATTATGGCAAGCTTTTGACTTTATTCCACAGTGGCAACGCGATGATATTATGGTTTCCTACGCGCCAAAAGGCGGCTCAGTCGGCAAACATTATGATGATTATGATGTGTTTTTGGCGCAAGGATTTGGCTCTAGGCGTTGGCAGCTCGGTAAGTTTTGTGATAAAGATACTGAGTTTGTCGCCGGTGAGCCGATACGCCTGTTTGATGATATGGGCGAGATTATCTTTGATGAGATACTAGAAGCCGGAGATGTGCTGTATGTACCACCGAAATTAGCACATTTTGGCGTGGCAACAGAGGATTGTCTGACCTTCTCGTTTGGCTGTCGTCGTCCCAACTTAATGCAAATTATCGATAGTCTGGCAGATATCGCCACTAATGACAGCGAGTTATTTATTCCGATGCTGTTGCCGCAAGCCGTGCAGCCCTCAGGCGAATTAAAGAGCGATAGTATTGCTGCCATTAAAGCCCAGTTATTAGACTTATTACGCTCAGAGCGCGGTGATGATATTATCCGTCAAGCGGTCGCTGAGGTCGTCAGTAAACGCCAGTATGATGCGCTCGTACCAGAGGACACCATGAGCACAGATGAGCTGATACAAGCCTTAGCTGACGGTGCTACCTTGCAGGCAGATTATAGTAATCGCTTACTGTATCATAACGATGCGGCGAGCTTAACGCTATATGCCAATGGTCAACGCCTCGATGGGCTTGATGAGGGTGCGGCTACTTTGCTGATACGTTTGGCAGATGGTGAGCATTTAACGGCTGCTGATGTGACAGATATTGACCCCGATGAGCTGATGGAATGGTTAGAAAACGGTTGGATTTGGCTAAACTATCCTGAATAATTATTCCATAAACAGGTATTAAATAAACGCCTACTTGTAAGCTCTTCTATAAAAAAAACCGCTATTTAGCCTAGGCTAAATAGCGGTTTTTTAGGGTTAATGGGCTAGCAAAAGCCATCATCAATCCTGATTACAATAAGAAAAAATACGCCCAAAAACCAACCACAAAGGTGGCGATAATATTTAGTATCACCCCTGTACGTACCATTTCTGACTGTTTAATCAGACCCGTACCGAAGACAATCGCATTCGGCGGCGTGGCAACCGGTAACATAAAGGCACAGGAGGCACCGATACCAATGACCAATACCAACACTTCATGGGGCAAGCCCATTTGCTCGGCAATAGCGGCAAACACGGGCACTAAAAGCGCGGCAGATGCGGTGTTTGAGGCAAATTCAGTTAAGAAGATAATAAAGGCGGATACCGCAATCATAACCACGATAAGCGGTGCGGACGATAACGCATTCGCCACGGTTTCACCCAGCACTAATGATGCGCCTGATACTTTAAGCACCGTCGATAGCGCGATACCGCCACCAAACAGCATCAGTACGCCCCAGTCGGTATTGTCAGAAACCTGCTTCCAAGAGACCAATCCTAAGCTGACGACAGCAGCAGCGGCAGATAAGGCAATGACCGCATCGGTCTCGATGATATCAAATGCCGCGCCAATTTTCTTAGAAAATATCCAGCTCAATGCCGTCACGATAAAGACGATAATCGTCACTATCCGCGGCTTATTCCAAGGAATAATTGCTTCGGTTGATACCTCAACTTTACGATTTAAATTGGGTTTTAATACCAAATACATCGCGCCCAATAACACTGGCAATAGCACCAACATCATAGGAATACCAAACTTCATCCAGTCAACAAAGGCGATATCCAACGCTTTTGCCGCGATAGCATTGGGCGGTGAGCCGACAATCGTTCCCAAACCGCCTAAACTTGCGGAGTAAGCAATCCCTAATAACACAAATACAAAAGTGCCACGGTCTTTTTCACGATCCACTTGGGTCAAAATACCTAAGGCCAATGGCAACATCATCGCCGCCGTTGCCGTGTTTGATATCCACATGGATA
>DAIPIF010000237.1:0-3134 GCA_036770925.1 Psychrobacter sp. | reverse complement strand
GGACACGTAATGTCAATCGCGCTTATCGCTTCGGTCGCGGTATCAAAGCAGGACGCGTCTGGACCAACTGCTACCATCACTATCCTGCACATGCCGCGTTTGGCGGTTATAAACAATCCGGTATTGGTCGTGAAAACCATTTGATGATGCTCAACCATTATCAACAAACCAAAAATATGCTGGTTTCTTATGGTACAAAAGCGATGGGGTTCTTTTAAGCCTAGCATTTATTTATCAGGTTTTATAATTGCGTTTTATCGTCACATTTATGGAAAAAGGTTATAAAACGTGTTCCTGATGTTCTATAGACTGATTATAGAACATCTTCACTAACACCCTTATTACTAACGTTACGAATCCAGTCACTGACCATTCCCCAATAAACCGTTACAAGGAATCAGTAACATGACCAATAAAATGAAAGCTGCCGTTCTACATGAGTTCGGACAACCTCTGCAGATTGAACAAGTCGATATCCCCACCCCTGGTGCAGGCGAGATTGTCGTCAAGATGCAAGCGTCAGGCGTCTGCCATACTGACTTGCACGCCATCGAAGGGGATTGGCCCGTCAAGCCAAGCCCACCGTTTATCCCTGGACACGAAGGCGTCGGTCTCATCACTGCTGTCGGCGAAAACGTCCATCATGTCAAAGAAGGCGACCGCGTGGGTGTGGCGTGGCTGTACTCTGCCTGTGGGCACTGTACGCATTGCTTAGGCGGCTGGGAAACCTTATGCCTACAACAAAAAAACTCTGGTTACTCAGTCAATGGTAGCTTTGCAGAGTACGTGCTTGCCAATGCCAACTATGTCGGCATTATCCCTGAAAGCGTCGATTCAGTTGAGATTGCTCCTGTTTTATGTGCCGGCGTTACCGTCTATAAAGGTCTAAAAATGACCGACACCAAAGCGGGCGATTGGGTGGTTATCTCAGGTATCGGTGGACTCGGTCACATGGCAGTACAGTACGCCATTGCTATGGGACTCAACGTCGCAGCGGTCGATATCGATGATGAGAAGTTGGAATTTGCCAAAAAACTAGGCGCAAAAATCACCGTTAACGCCAAAAACACTGACCCCGGTGAGTATCTGCAACAAGAGATTGGCGGGGCGCATGGCGTGCTCGTGACAGCCGTGTCGTCGAAAGCCTTTGATCAAGCGCTGACCATGCTACGCCGTGGCGGCACCTTAGTTTGTAATGGTCTGCCAACCGGTGATTTCCCCGTCTCTATCTTTGATACGGTATTGAACGGTATCACCATTCGCGGCTCTATCGTCGGTACTCGTCTTGATTTGCAAGAGTCATTAGAGATGGCAGCGGCAGGCAAAGTAAAAGCGACCGTCGCCGCTGAACCGCTTGAGAATATCAATGATATCTTTGAGCGCATGCGTCAGGGCAAAATTGAGGGGCGTATCGTTATTGATTATAGCTTATAGGCTATTATTGATATTTTAATCGCCAAATAGGTCGCAGCCTCTTTTGCCACACGCTATAACAGCATACGGCAAAAGAAGTTGCGACCTTTTTTATTTTAATTCTATTAACCCTTTACCGCTAAGGATATGGTCATGAAAGTTACGGCTACCCCGTCTTGTGAAGCGCTCATTGCGCTATTAAAGTCGAAGCATGGCGAGCTAATGTTTCACCAATCCGGTGGCTGCTGTGATGGCAGCTCGCCAATGTGCTATCCACTCGGTGAGTTTAAAGTTGGCGGGCAAGATGTACTTATCGGTGAGCTGGCAGGCTGCCCGTTTTATATGGGTAAAGCCCAGTTTAAGCTCTGGCAACACACCGATTTAACCATTGATGTGGTCAAAGGGCGCGGCGCGAGCTTTTCGCTGGAAATACCAGAAGGTAAACGCTTTATCGTGCGCTCTGAAGTGTGCGCAGTTGAAGCGTAAAGGATTACTAAAAAGGAAAAGCGGGCTTTAAATCAAGTTTGTAAACTGTGCCGTGCGCACTAAAAAACAGCGCATTCTTAATATCAGCCCTTGAGGATAAGCGTATAATTTACATTAGACTTCCTAAATAATGCCCTTAACACAGCGAGCGTGCCTAACGTGAAAAATAATCATAATAATTTCATGACTACCCGCCTTATCTATGGCTGTAAAATCGCCTGCGCTGTCATGCTCACCATAACGACGGCGCAAGCCAATGATTCTATTGGCTATATTGGTACGGGCGGGGTGCAGTATATTAAAAATAAAAACATCACGATGCACAGCGAGGATTTATATATCTCTAAAAATCAGGTTCGGGTCAATTATGAATTTAAAAACCTGAGTGATAAAAACGTCACTGAGACGGTGCTTTTTCCGATGCCCGCGGTTCCTAGTTCTATGGAAATGAACTTCGCTGATACTCACGCCACTTATGATACTTTTAAGATTTGGGTCAATGGTAAAGCCATTACCCCAAAAATGCATGTGCGTACTTTTATGCAGCCGTTTGTATTAAAAAACGGGGAGAGAACCCATACTGACACGCCTATTGATACGACTGCCATTTTTAAAGCTTGCGGGATTAGCGATGCAGAAATGATGACACCTTGGACATCTAAAGTGGATGCTGAATATATCAATCAACGGCTTTTGGCGTGTCATAATAAGGCACTGGATAGGTTTATCTATGATAGAGCCGATCCGTATATCTTTTGGGATTCACAAGTCATCTATAGCTGGGAGCAGACCTTTAAAGCCAAAGCGACGACCAAAATAAAACACACTTATACCCCGCTAGTGGGTGGCTCGGTACATATGGACTCCAGTCAGTACGGGGAATATTGTGTCGATAAAAGCACCCAACGCAGCTTGGTGAAGAATAACATCCATCCTTATAGTGCATTAAGTTACATCTTGACCACGGGCGCAAATTGGGCAAAACCCATTGCCAATTTTAAGCTGACCGTACAGCGTGACCCCAATGAATTGGTATCATTTTGCTGGAAAGGTAAGGGTAAAGTCAATAAGATAGCAGCGACCACCTTTGAGATTAAAGAGAGCAACTTTGTGCCAACTCATGATTTTAATGTCGCCTTTATCAATGCAGTGGGCTATCCCATGGAGTAATGCAATACATGTGGTTTGCAACCCCCAATAGCCTGCTGTGATAGCCTTAAACCAAAAAAGCTGCT
>DAIPIF010000236.1:0-3182 GCA_036770925.1 Psychrobacter sp. | reverse complement strand
TCTATCTGATGACATGAGCAAAAAATCCCTTAGCCGCAACGCGCAGCATTAATTAGATGGCGTGTCAGAGTATCTTTTGTGCTTAAAGCCTGCGCTTATAAGAAATAAGCCAACAGCGAAAAAATGACCACAAACTGAATAAAGCAAATGCTATGCCATACCAGTAATGGGTTGCGTATGATAAGCGGCTCAGGGTCGCTAATATAATTATGATTCTCAGGGTTAAAATCTTGCAAGAACTCACCAATCGCTTGATAGCGAGCTTGGGTATTAGCAAGCAGCGCACGCATTAGCGCTTGCTTGCTGGCAGCAGGTACACGGTACTGACGTAATAATTGAGTAGGTAGCGTTAAGGTATGATTTGCTTGATGTGAATGCATCAACGCTTGCGAGCTAAATGGAAGCTCACCTGTTAGCAGCTCATAACCAATCACCGCTATGGAAAATAAATCAGAATGCACACCTTTTGGTGCATCGGTGTAATATTCTGGTGCAGCGTAGTGCAAATCACCGTTCGGTGGTCGCGTACTGTCTTTAAGTATGGAAGAGCTGGCTGAACCAAAATCTATCAATTTGACCGCGCCTGATGTGGTCAATAGGATGTTTTCCGGCTTGATATCTTGATGCAATAGATAGTTTCGATGCATCATCCGAACTGCCATACCAATCTTAATGAGCAAATCATAGGTCTGCCACACATCACAAGGCGCATGACGATCTATAAAATCTCTTAGGCTTTCGCCTTCAATATATTCTGTGAGATGGTATAAGTATGCACTGCTGGCTGGTATGGGGTAATAGCGTAGCAACCCTGAAGCACTAAGCGCTGAGCTTGCGTCTAGATAGGGTTTTATACTGCTGATGCTTGTAAGGCTGCTGTCGCTATATAGGTTATTAGGATCTGCTTGATTATAGGCAGGCTCGCCCGCCCGTCTATGCTTAGATAAGCTCAAACCAATTTTACGCTCCTTTAAAAATTCGCGCAGATAATGACCATCGGTAATAGCACTAAGGCTTGGTGACTTTAGTGCAAATAGATGATGGTTTTCATCCTCTACTAGATATACTTCGCTACGAGCAGTACGAGCTATGATATGCTTGACAATAAAACCATCAATCCGTGCCCCAACTTCTAAGCCCGTTAATAACTGATACCGATGGATGTCGTGAGACATCGCATCATGCAGGCTAGCATTTTTATTATTACTATTGTTCTTAGTATGAGCGCTATCGGCTGTCTTTTGCTTATGGAGCGCTTGCGCATTCATACCGAGTATCACCATACTTAAATTGTCATGACTGCCCTCGTTAAACGCTTGCTCGCATATGCTTTGGCTGATGCTAAGACTATTCACTGCCCCGTCATTCGAGCTATTATCCGTCGTATCTATCGTCTGACTCGGCTGACACAGCGCCTTTACTGCTGAACATAGCTCAAACTGGAGCTCGGACGCTGCAATAGACTCATAGACGCCATCTGTCATCAGTGCTAAGCATTCATTTTGATGCAAGGTAAATACTGACTGCTGGAGCTCGACCATCGTATCCGCGCCAATAGCGGCAGATAGCGCGCCTTTATCTTGCCCATGGTGAATGCGGTGGTCTTTACTGAGTACTTTTATACTCTCTAAACCGACACGGTAAATACGCGAGTCGCCTGTATGAAACAGATGGATACGGTCGCCAATACACAGCAGGCCTGATAAGGTGGATAATAGTGGTGGCACGCGCTCATAGACTTGCGGGAAATAGAGGGCGTCATTGGCTTTATTGACCGCCTCACGAATCAAAATGGCAACTTGATTGTCATCAAAGTCTATGTTTGCTGATTGCGATTGGTTCTCTGCCAATACCATCTCTTCAATTGCTTTATTTTTAAGTGCCCCGTTTTTAAGTGCTAAGGTAAGATGGTGCGTGACAGTGTTGACCACCAATTGGCTGGCTTGTTTGGGAAACTGACAGGCACTGACACCATCAGCCATTAAAACCAATAAAGGCGCATGAGGACACTGAACACCGCCGTTGATGGTTGCTGTAAACTGTCCATACGGCAAGCAGGTTGTTATCAGCAAGCTGTCTTGATTTTCAGACTTACGCCCTTGCATGGTATGAAAATCAAGCAACCACAGTGCCTCATTCATTGGCATAATTAGCTCACTTTAATTTGGGCAAAGCTGCCATCAGGCATCTCTTCGATGATGACGCCTTCAGGTTCTTTTAAAAAGAACAGCGCAAAGAAGCCAATGACAGCAGTCGCGGCGATTACCATGAAGAATACTTGATAAGAAACCAGACTTAAGACAGTTAAATAAACAACCGAGCCAACATTACCATAAGCGCCGGTCATGCCAGCAAATTGTCCGGTCATGCTACGTTTGATCAGTGGAATGACTGCAAACACAGCACCTTCACCCGCTTGTACAAAGAAAGAGCAAAACATCGTGATGAATAATGCCAAGGCAATTGGCCATGTTGAATCCACGATACCCATTAATAAATAACCAACAGCCAAACCTGCAGTCAAAATCAGCAGCGTGATTTTGCGACCAAACTTATCGCTGAGCCAGCCGCCGCCCGGTCGCGACATCAAGTTCATAAACGCATAGCTAGATGCCAAAACCCCTGCCATCACAATTGATAGATTAAATGTCTCTTGATAGAAAAGCGGCAACATAGACACTACGGCAAGCTCTGAGCCAAAGGTCGCAAAGTATAAAATATTTAAGATACCGACTTGCTTAAAATCATATTGATGCGCTTTTGGCACAGGAGTCGTAAATACCTTTTTATTAAAGCGATAACTACTCACAAACTCATAAATATATAAAATAACCAATCCGATGTAGACGATATTGACACTTGCCTGACTGAGTAAGCTGACACTAGCGGGTGATAACTTCCATCCCAAAAGCGCTAACGCCAAATACATTGGCAGCTTAAACGCCATCATCAGCCAAAAGTCACCTGCTGAAGTCACCATCATGGCACCAGATTTTTTGGGCTTAAAATACGTCGCACCCTTAGGCGTATCACGCACCATCTTATAAAAAATCACACTATAGAGCATCATCACCACCCCGGAGGTGGCTGTCGCATAACGCCATCCTTCATCACCACCAAATATAGCAGCAGCAATAATAGCTACTGTTGGCAACAGCAGGGCCGCAGCAGCAGAACCAAAA
>DAIPIF010000235.1:0-3191 GCA_036770925.1 Psychrobacter sp. | reverse complement strand
AGTTATGGCTGCTATCTACTGATACTTAACAGTAAGGGACAAGTATTCAGTTCAAGGTATCAAAAAAGCTAGCAGCTAGCTGGCTTTATTTATATGTGGTTGAAATAAAGTTATTTTAGTAGGCCTCTTACAAAATTAGCAGAGTATTTTACAATAAATAATACATTTAACACCTATTAGAAAATATGACAAATATAGAGCCGGCAATGCTATGATCTTAGATTAAAGCTATTAGACAGTATTTTTACCCTGCTTACTTACACCATTGACCTTGAATCATAATACCTTCAATAGGATTTAAACCCATTTGATAGGCAAGATCAGCAAGGCGAGTGATATCCCATAATGCTAAATCAGCATCGTAACCAACTTCTATTCTGCCTTTTTTGGCTAGGCCTAATGCTTGTGCCGCGTGAACAGTTGCCCCTGCCAATACTTCTTCAGGTGTTAAATAAAATAGTGTACAGCCCATATTCATTGCTAATAACAACGACGTTAATGGGGAAGTGCCAGGGTTGCAATCTGTCGAAACGGCAATCGGTACTTGATGTTTACGTAACTCTTCAATCGGTGGTAACTTAGTATCACGTAATGTATAAAAAGCGCCTGGTAATAACACGGCCACTGTGTTGCTTACGGCCATCTTTTTAATATCTTCCTCTGCTAAGTGTTCAAGATGATCGCTTGATAGACCTTGGTATTCTGCCACCAAAGCACTAGCGCCTATATTTGATAGCTGTTCAGAATGTAGTTTCACTGGCAAGTCTAACGAATGAGCAGTATCAAAGACGCGTTTAATTTGCTCAGCAGTAAAAGCGATATTTTCACAAAAACCATCAACCGCATCTATCAGACCTTCAGCATGTAAGATTGGCAACCACTGGCAAACTTGTTCAATATAATCATCCGCACGGTCTTTATATTCAAGCGGTAGGGCATGAGCAGCTAAATAAGTGCTGCTAACATGAATGTTGTGCTTGTCACCAAGTTTGCGCGCCACTATCAGCATTTTACGTTCAGTGTCTAAATCTAAGCCATAGCCCGACTTAATCTCGATGCTGGTTACACCTTCTTTTATCAAAGCAAGCAGGCGCTTTTCACTTTGTGCAAATAATTCATCGCTACTGGCTTCGCGAGTAGAACGAACCGTTGATACAATACCGCCGCCTTGAGCAGCGATATCTTGGTAGCTAGCCCCATGTAATCGTGCTTCAAACTCATTACTGCGATTGCCGCCATAGACAATATGAGTATGACAATCAATCAATCCCGGCGTTATCCAATGACCATTAGCGTCTGTGATTTGTTGATTTTGATAGTGCGTTAGGTAGGGCGTTACTTGCGTATGTGCTCCGATCCATGAAATTCTACCATCTTTAATACCAATAGCAGCATTTTCTAGCTGACCATAAGGTGTGGCTTCATTTTGACCATTGTTTTGATTGTGGCTATAAATATCAAATCCGTAGTGTGTTGAAAAGGTTGCTAGATTGGCATTAATAATGATGTGATCGAAGTCAGCCAAGCTATTCATAGAATCTTTGGTATTGATAGATTCTTCGAGTATTTGTGCATTAGAGTGGTTCATAATAAGCTCCTGCTTAATATTTAAAAGCCTTTCTTTATTTATAAGATCAGTAAATGCTGCTCTATAATCGTCGCCAGTAGTCTTGCTGCAACTTTGCAGCTACGCGAATCAATATCAAAGGTTGGATTAATCTCAGCAATATCCGCTACTTTTACTTTTCCTGAGGACAAAATAAGTTTGACCGCGCGCTCAACGAAACTGAGCTCAATACCGTACGCAGCTGGTGCACTAACACCAGGTACAACGCTAGATGGTAAGCAGTCCATATCAATGGATAAATAAATAATATCAACGTTATCGATGAAACTGGTTATTTGAGTAGCAATTTTTTCCCACTTCTTATTGGTGCACTCTTCATCACTGATGATATGCACGCCCAATTGCTCAGCACGGTCAAAGAGAGCGGCAGTGTTGGAAAAACGACTGACGCCGATACAGCAATAATGAAAAGGCTGACCATGTTCATCAAGATGCTCAGCAATCTGTCGAAATGGCGTGCCAGACGTTGCGACATCAGACTGACGAATGTCCAGATGCGCATCAAAGTTAATAATGCCAATACGCGGCAGCGCATCTGTAGCATTAGCAGCATTGGTAATATCTGTCGGCTGTAGCGCTTGCCATAATCCTAAAAAGCTACCATAAGCAATAGCATGACCACCACCAAGACCGATGGGTAAGCCGCCTTGTTCAATAATATGGCTTACCTTATCGGCATAATTAACTTGTGCTTGTTCTAGAGTACTCGCAGAAAAATCATCATTATCATGACAGTGAATATCACCTGCATCACCTAGTAGGGTTGATAGTTGATTTTCAAAGCGCTGCTGTAACTCAGAGATGACCGGCAGCGCAGCAAATGTTTGACGAATCAAGGGCGGAGCAGCTCTTGCACCCACGCGTCCTTGATTGCGTCTGACGCCTTGATCACAAGCGAAACCGACCAGCCCAATGTGCTGGCTTGTATTATCAAAGGCATAAGGCTGCGCTATTTGATACCAATAGCGGGCACGAGCTGTCTCAAACGGCTCTGCACGCCCTGTCCAGCGACTCATATCAGCTGCCGTATGGCTCACAGATTGCGTATGGATAATCTTGCTCGCTGCTTTATTTGTCAGAGAGGTCATTGCCAGCTTCCTTATATTATTCGCTTTTATGCTATTGGCTGTTATCAACCAGTTTTTATCAATCAGCCGTTATTTAGAATCATACCAATTACTACGTAATGACTGCCAATGCTCAGCAAGCGTACCGTCTAATACCAGCTGCTTTGCTGCTTCGATATCAGGGGCTAGATAGCGGTCTTTACCATAAAAGGTCACTTGCTCGCGCAGTTTCTGATGTGCCACTGTCAAAGGCTCTGAGGTTTCTAATCCGCGATGGAAGTCGATACCTTGACCTGCAGCCAATAGCTCAATACCGATAATAGTCGCGGTGTTTTGTGCCATCTCATATAAGCGACGGGCGCAATAGGTTGCCATCGATACATGGTCTTCTTGGTTAGCAGAAGTTGGAATGCTGTCGACACTACCAGGATGGGCGATAGATTTGTTCTCTGAGGCAAGCGCTGCTGCGGTCACATGAGCAATCATAAAGCCTGAGT
>DAIPIF010000234.1:0-3205 GCA_036770925.1 Psychrobacter sp. | reverse complement strand
TTTTGGGCTTCCTGAAGTTGGCTTGGGTATCATACCGGGTGCAGGAGGAACACAGCGGCTGATAAGAGCCATAGGTAAGGCTAAGGCTATGGACGTCATATTGAGTGGCAAGGTATTGACGGCAATAGAAGCTGAGCGTAGTGGCTTGATATCGCGAGTCGTTGAAGATGACAAGGTGCTCGAAGAGGCACTTTACGTTGCTCGCAATATAGCTAAACGCTCTAAACCTGTAGTAAGCATGGCAAAAAAGGTAGTGGACTATGCTAATGAATCTAGCCTAAAAAATGGCATGCAGTACGAGCAACAAAATTTTTATGCCACTTTTGCTTTAGCAGACCAAAAAGAGGGCATGCAAGCCTTTTTAGACAGACGCACGCCTCATTGGCAAGATAGCTAATAAAATAAATCCAAAGCTATACTGAGTTGAGTCCAGTGCATAAGGATGTTGATTTCCTCGTCTATCCTAAGTGAAGATGAGGAAACTAAAAGACGATATCTGCAAGTAACGGCTCAAGTACCGCCTGTATCCCGTGCTCCTCAATGCTGCCGGTGACCCAGTCTGCGCGCTCAATTAAGGCAGGTTGCGCGTCGCCCATTGCCACTGCAAAGCCGACCAAATCGAACATCTCCAAGTCATTCATACCATCACCAAATGCCATACAATCCTTTGCCTCTATCTCGTAATACTGGCACATATCTATAATACCGCGCGCTTTAGACGCGTCAATGGGCAAAATATCAGCGCCCACATGATGCCAATGCACCAGTTTTAAGTCATCTACCGCAAAGTCGATATCCTGCATTTTATCGATTTGATCATTAAAAAATACCGAACACTGATAAACGGTGTTGGACTTATGATAATCAGGCTCAACGATAGAGTTCGGTGTGACAGCATTAAAATCGCGCAAGCGCTCATTTTCGCCCGACCAAGCGATATGGGTTGCCGAGTCAAACTTGTGAATGAAGCCACTGGTTTGGCATAAATTGGCAATTTTATCCGCCTGCTCTGTGCTCAAAGGATAGTGGCTAATCATGCCAGTTTTATTAAAACTATATTGCCCATTCATACAGATAATGGCGTCCAAAACCTCTGCTTCTAGCAGCGCTAAGATATCAGGCGGTAAAATCGCTTTAGAACGTCCAGTTGAAATCACAAGCTTGATAGTGGTATCAGCAAGGCGCTCAAGGGTCGCTTGATTGTGCGGGGCAATTTTACCATTGCGACTTAACGTATCGTCGATGTCGAAAAATATGATTTTGGGTGTAGGAAATTTAGGGGTCATAATATTATTATCAGTCCTATTTTTGCTCGTAACGATTATTTTTGAGATGTCGATACTCACATCAAGTATCGACAAATGGACTTAAGGTTAATAGAGTCATCAAGCAGTTTACCATAAGTGCTCTTAACCCACCTCAAGTGCGGTCACATTCTGAAAGCCCCTTGGTAACTGACTGCCACGGCTACCTCGTTTAGCCGTATAAGGTACTAAATCTATTGGCTTTAAGGTCACATGGCGTTTACCAGCGGTGATAATCAAGCTGTCTTGTAAATGTAGCGGCGTGATAGTCAGCACTTCTTCACCCTCTTTTAGGGTAATCATCTTATTGCCTTTACCGCGCGCTTGTTCTGGCAGCTCATCAAGTGCAAATATCAGTAAATAGCCGGCACTCGTCACCACGGCAAGATGGTCAGGGGTTTGGTTATCATCACGATTTTCACCATTAGCGTCAATACGAGCGATGGGCAATAAGCGACTCTCTGCGGCAAGCGTGATGATTTTTTTGCCTGCTTTTTGAGGGCTCTCAAGGTTGCCCAAAGTATTAATAAAACCGTAACCTTGCGAGCTGGCAAGGATAATACGGTGGTCATTATCACCAGCTAAGAGCTGCTCAAAGTTGGCACCAGCAGGCGGTTTGAGGACGCTAGTGAGTGGGTCACCCTGACCACGAGCGGAGGCTAAACTATAGGCGTCAATACTATAACTGCGTCCTGTGCTATCTAAAATATAGATTTTCTCATTAGATTTACCGCGCGCGTAGGCTTGGTAGCTATCACCTGAACGATAGCTCATCCCAGCGGCATCGACATCGTGACCCTTGGCGGCGCGTATCCAACCTGCTTTGGATAATACCGCGGTAATCGGCTCGCTTGGTACAAGGTCAGACTCTTTGAGCGCTTGGGCGTCGGCACGTTCGGCAAGTGGCGATACGCGCTCATTACCATGCTCTTTCATGTCCGTGCTCATCTCGTCAATCATTAGCTCCGTGAGACGGTCAGGATTATCCAGATACTCTTGAATAATAGCGCGCTCGGTTGCCAGCTCATCTTGCTCACGCTTTAATTCAAACTCTTCTAACTTTGCCAATTGGCGCAAACGGATATCTAAGATAGCATTGGCTTGAATATCGGTTAACTCATAATTCGTCATCAGTGCCAGTTTGGGGTCGTCCTCCTCTCTGATAATACGGATGACCGCATCAATATTGAGATACGCAATTAATAAACCGGCGAGGATATGCAAGCGTTTATCAATTTTATCAAGGCGATATTGCAAGCGGCGGGTGACCACGGAGCGGCGGCAAATGAGCCACTCTTCTAAGATATCTTTGAGGTTTTTGACTTGTGGTTTACCATTTAAGCCAATCATATTCATATTGACACGATAATTGCTCTCTAAATCAGTACTGGCAAATAAATGACTCATCACGCGCTCGACATCGACGCGGCTTGAGCGTAGCTCGAGCACAATACGGCAGGCGTTTTCGTGGTCAGATTCATCATGAATATCAGTGACCCAAGGTAGTTTTTTATCCGTCATCAGGCGGGCGATTTGTTCTTGGATTTTATTGCCTGAGACTTGATAAGGCAGGGCATCAATGATGACCAGATTTTTTTCTTTAGCATCGATATGATAGGTGGCGCGCATTTTATAGCTGCCGCGCCCGCTCTCATAGATGGCTTGCAGCTCTTTTTTGCTGGTGATAATCTCAGCAGGGGTGGGCAAATCAGGGGCAGGTATCGATTGGGTCAACTGTTTAACAGACAGCTCAGGATTTTTGAGCAAGCGAATGGCGGCGCGTACCACCTCATTTAGGTTATGCGGTGGAATATCGGTTGCCATGCCAACCGCAATGCCGGTCGTGCCATTTAATAAAATATTGGGCAGGCGTGCCGGCAAAGTGGTGGGCTCTTGCATAG
>DAIPIF010000233.1:0-3237 GCA_036770925.1 Psychrobacter sp. | reverse complement strand
AAAAACAGCCACTGAATGGCATACTAGGGCGTGGTTTATCATGAGTGCTTACTTCCTTTTAAGCGCCTCTCCAAGATTAGGTAATAATTCATCAATATTATGCTGCCCAAATACTTTGGCTCCGCGTGACACGGTCGCAATGCCAACGCCAAGCTGGGCGCTAATCTCTCGTTGGGTCATGCCTTGTTGCAGGAGCGCAAAGATGGTTAAGCGATTGGCAAGCTCGGTTTGCTCCTTTTGGGTCATCAGCATATCGAATATTTCAGCGAGCTGTGCTTGGTTATCCGTCTGACTTAATAATGCTAATAAATAAGCATAGGCACTATCGGTTTGGTCATGGCTATTTGGCATCTTAATCTCCTCTTCATAGGCGTCTGTTTAGGTGTCACTTTATTCTAAAAAGCTGTGAGCTAAGCCTTTAAATCAATCCTGCAACTTGACCTAAAATAGGACTTGGCTTAAAATTCGTTTCAATGTACTAGAACATGATAATAATGCGGTTGGTATAATCGACATAACATTTATTGAGACAGCTTAAGGGTGAGATATGATAACGGATAATCAGGCTAGTGGCGCAAATAACAGCACAGATAGCAGTATGGATAACAGTGCAAATAGCAGTGCAAATAGCAGTGCAAATACCTACGAGCTGCACCACTCGATACTGCCTAATAGTGACGGTTTATATGGCGAGTTTGGCGGCAAAATCGCTCACCCTGAGCTTGCCAAAGCAATGGATGAGATAGAAACTGGCTTTCGGGAGATTATCAAAGATGCTGATTTTATCGAAGAGATGAGCCGTTTGCGCAAGACCTATATCGGTCGTCCCAGCCCAATATTTCATGCCAGACGCTTAAGTGCGCATTGTGGCGGCGCGCAGATTTATTTTAAGCGTGAAGATTTAAACCATACTGGCGCGCATAAAATCAATCACTGCTTGGGCGAGGTGTTACTTGCCAAAAAACTGGGCAAAACAAAGGTGATTGCGGAAACCGGCGCAGGGCAACACGGCGTCGCCTTGGCAACGGCAGCTGCGCTGATGGGGGTAGAGTGTGAGATACATATGGGGGTGGTCGATATCGAAAAAGAGCATCCCAATGTCAGCCGGATGAAAATATTAGGCGCAACCATCATTCCCGTCTCACGCGGCGCAGGGACGTTAAAGGAGGCGGTCGATAGTGCTTTTGAGGCGTACCTTAGTGAGCTTGATAGCAGTATGTTTGCCATTGGTTCAGCATTAGGTCCTGCGCCTTATCCTGAGATTGTCAGCTATTTTCAGTCGGTGGTCGGACGCGAAGCACGCGCGCAGTTCTTAGAAACCACGGGCAAACTGCCCAATAAAGTGGTTGCTTGTGTCGGCGGTGGCTCTAATGCTATCGGCATCTTTAGTGGCTTTTTGGGGGATGCCGACGTTGAAAAAGTAGGTGTCGAACCCGCAGGCGAAGGTCTGGATACCCCCAATCATGCCGCCACGATGTCGCTTGGCGTCAAAGGCGAGATTCACGGGTTTAAATGTTATGTGCTACTCGATGAGCATGGCGAGCCAGCCCCCGTGCATTCGATTGCCTCAGGACTCGATTACCCTGGTATCGGTCCACAGCACTCCTTACTGCGCGATATGAATTTAGCGACTTATGAGTCGGCAACCGATAGCGAATGCTTAGATGCGTTTATGGCGCTGTCACGCTTAGAAGGTATCATCCCTGCTTTAGAATCGGCGCATGCTATTGCTTATGCGATGAAAATTGCCAAAGAGATGACGCCTGATGAGACGATTTTGGTCAATTTATCAGGGCGTGGTGATAAAGATATTGATTTTATCTTGGATAAAGTCGATTTATAAATAAATCAGGCTCTGATTTTTGTCTGAAAATGATGCGATACAGTGCGCGAGTTACTGAAGCACTGATATCTGCATTGGCTTGGCGGTAGGCTGGTCGTTCGATTCATTTGGCGTCTTGAATGATGTTTTTGTTTGTAAGTTCTGCTTGAATAACCTCTCGTTTGCCTTATAAATAGACGGGCTATATTCCCTTTTTATTCATAATATAACGCATTATTTAATATATAACTAAAACATCATTAAAAATAAGGCATAGCATGGCATACGAGCATTTATTTGAACCCATCAAAATGGGCAGCCAAACCCTAAAAAACCGTATTATTATGGCACCATTAACCCGTCTGCGCGCCATTGAACCGGGAGATATTCCGACGGCATTGGCAGGTGAGTATTATGCACAGCGCGCTGGGGCGGGTCTGGTGATTGCTGAGGCGACGCAAGTGTCGTTTCAGGCAAAAGGCTATGCCGGTGCACCCGGTATTCATACCGAAGACCAAACCCGCGCATGGAAAGCCATTGTCGATACGGTTCATGCCAAAGGCGGTAAAATCGTCGTACAGTTATGGCATACGGGTCTGATTGCGCATGAGAGCGTGCAGCCTGAGGGCAAAGCGCCTATTTCTGCCTCCGCGGTCAAAGTTGCGGCGCGTACCTCGTTACGTGATAGCCATAACCAAGCGATTCGGGTGGAGACAACCCCGCCGCGCGCTGCGACACTCGCTGAGATTGAGCAAGTGATTGCTGACTTTGCCCATGCCACCCAAAACGCCAAAGCCGCCGGTTTTGACGGGGTTGAGATTCATGGCGCGCACGGTTATTTGCTCCATCAATTTTGGGCGGAACATACCAATAAACGTGATGATAACTATGGCGGCAGTCGTGACAATCGCGCGCGTCTCATGCTAGCGGTTATCGATGCTTGCGTGGCGGCATGGGATAGTGAGCATATCGGTATTCGTATCTCACCGCAAGGCACGTTTAATGGGGTGGAAGCAGGCTACAATGAAGTGGATAATATTTGGCTGATTAAGCAAATCAATCAACGCGGTCTGATGTATCTGCATTTATCTGAGCCGGATTGGGCAGGCGGCACGCCTTATAGTGATGATTTCCGTCAACAAATCCGTGCTGCGTTTGATACGATGATTATCGCCGCTGGCGGTTATACGCCCGAAAAAGCCGAACGCAACGTACGCGAAGGTTATATCGATGCGGTGGCTTTTGGTCGTGATTATATTGCCAATCCTGATTTAGCCGAGCGTATTCATCAAGATGCGCCACTCAATGAGCAGCAGCCGCAAACCTTTTATGGTGGCGGCAGTGAGGGTTATACCGACTACCCATTTTTGGCGAAGTAAAAGTAATAAGCTACATATTTATTCACGCTATATTTT
>DAIPIF010000232.1:0-3248 GCA_036770925.1 Psychrobacter sp. | reverse complement strand
AGCGACTTTAAGAACGCATGCAGCTCATCACGACCTTGCTTGTCGAGCTGCAATACTTTTTGTTGCTGCCCTTTAGCCTCACCACCATGCCAAAGCACTGCTTCCATCAGCGTACGTGCGCGTCCATCATGCAAAAATGTCGCTTGGGCATCGACCGTTTGCGCCAGTCCAATACCCCACAAAGCCGGTGTGCGCCATTCGTAAGAGTTGGCTAAAAACTCTACTTGGGCATCTTTGGGCGGTAGCGTACCCGCAATGGTTCTATCCGCTAAGTCATCACCCATATCATGCAGCAACAAATCCGTATAAGGGTAAATCACTTGCCCGTGCTGCTCAAGATTATCATCGCGCGTTTTTGGCAACTGATATCTTGGGGTATGACAGCTTTGGCAGCCCATATCATAAAAACGCTTTTTACCTGCTAATACAATTTTATCATTGGCATTGCGGCGGTGCGGTACGGCTAAATTACGGGTATAAAACGCCACAAAATTTGCCACTTCATCGCTCACTTCAACGGGCGCTTTGCCATTAGCTTGTTTATCCGCGCCCGTAGGCGCATTGAGACACGCGGTTTGCGCAGACGTACAGGATTCCTCAGGGCGGATATTTGAGGTCAGTCCCATATCTTCATTAAAGGCGCTTTGATTTTGGGTCAGCAATTTGGTCTGCCCAGCTTTCCACCCAAAGCGCCCTAGAGCCGTTTTGCCCGTTTGCGGATCTAATACCCAATTGAATTTACCGCGAATATCATTGTTATTTTTATCCGCGTTCTGAGTATTTATATAGGCTTGCTGCTTAATAGCTTCATCAGGGATTTGCTCCAGTAACCCTAAACCAATCATCGGCAGCGCTATCCTCGGCGATATCATCACCTCATCTTCAAACGCCCCATAACCCAGCTGAGTTAAATTAAAAGTCGGCGCACGCAAAGTTGCAACGTAACCATCCGCAAAGGTGACAGGCTTATCTCGCCACTGCACCCTGATACGCGCCTCAGCAGGCACCCCTTGGATACCACGGTCTTGCAATTGCCCGCCATACACGGGATGCGGCACTTTTTCTATCATTGAGGTTTGCAACAGTTGACGCTGTTTATCCGTAGTCGCCGGCAGCGCTAAGCGAATCAGCAAACTATCGGCATCCTCCTCGCTCGTCATGGGCGCATGACCACGCCCATCTTTAATATGGCAAGACTGACACGCCGCCACATTAAATAAAGCGCCCAAGCCATCGCGGCTATCGGTGCTCGCAGGCGCAACCACCCACGGCTGCTTAAAAAAAGCATTACCAATAAAAAAGTTGCCTTTACGCGAGGCGGTCAGGTTCGATGACGGTTTAGAGTAGCTCTCACTACTGCTAATCGTAATACCCGTATCACCGCCTTGCTTAATCTCCTGCGGATCAAAGGTCGCCAGCGTCTGCATCGGTACGCCCGCTAAATCCTCGATAATCTGCACACGCTCAGGGGTCAGCGCGGCATCATCTTGAACAGTGCTAGCCGCTGTCTCGTTTTTTGATACGCTATCTGTAGGCTGACAAGCACTTATAGACAACACCCATAACGCAGTAGTGACAAGTTGAAACGATGGACGGGATATCGCATTTCTTGCGCTCATAAGGAGTACCTATTACTCTAAAAGGTAGAGCCGATAAGGCTTACCGACTCCCAAACAGTCTATATGTACTTAGAACTGCGAGCCTGCATCGGCATCTAGACTGTCGATACCCACTGCCTTAGCCGCATTTTCGATACCGACCGTCAGCTCTTGTAAGCTTGTGATACCACTCTCCATCCAACCACGGCGCTTGTTTTGTTCTTCAGCTGAGATGCCAAATTCGCTCGCCTGACCAATCGTTGCAATCATTTGATCGACTTTGATACCGTCTTTTTCGCCTTTATCGACGATAGTATTAAAGGCATCTTCTACCTTTTTAAAGTCAGCGACCAGTTTATCAGCGGTCTCTTTATGCCCCAACTCAAGCAGATATTGCTTGACGCCATAACCGCCGACCGTTTTACCCGCCACGGTTTTATAATTGCCATTAAAGACGTTTTGGATACCGCGAGCATTATTCGCATAACTTAGATGGGTCAAATCACTAAAGCACTCATGCTCATCCTCAGTGGAGCCGGTCACAAAGGCGACCTGCATGCGCTCTGATGCCAACTCGCCCAAAGCTAAACTACCCATTTGATACATCACTTGCCGTAAGCCATTAGCGTTTTTACGGCTCATTAAATCACTGCGCAGCGTATTCTCACTATCGGGCTGCCACTCAGCTGCCATCGCGGTCAAATCATCGACCAATAGCTGGGTTACCGCTTGCAGATATTGCCCACGGCGCTCGCAGATACTAGCGTCTTCATTGACTGTAGCGCCACTGGTGCATTGACCAGCGGTAGTCATATAGTCACTAACAGGACGCATGCCCGCCCCTTCACCCACGCCATTGAGGTCTTGACCCCATAATAAAAACTCAATCGCATGATAGCCTGTGGTCACGTTAGCCTCACTGCCGCCGATTTCATTCATCTCTGCTAAGAGCTCAGGGGTAATGCTACTGGTATCTTGCTTGAGGCTGCCAACCGTAATGCTGTCACTATTGATGATATTGTCTTGGCTATCGTACTCACCCTCATAGCTGTCACTGACATAATCAATCAGCGCCTCATCTAGTGGCCATGCATTCACCTGCCCTTCCCACTCATCGACACTGCCTATGTTACGTGCCTCATTGGGAGTGACAAAACCTTCATCAAACCGAAAAATCTCTGTTTGTGAATAAGGTTGGCGCGCTGCTTTATACGCCGCTTTTGCCGCCTCAAGAGTCTCTGCCGTTGGCGCTTCAACATAACTATTGACCGCCATTTGCAGTAGCTCAGCCGTCTCTAGCGAGTCCTTAAAAGCGGCATGCGCCATATCGGCATAACTCAGCATTAATCTATCTAAACCGGCTTGCTCAGCGGCGGACAAGCTCGGCTTATCACTACTACTCGTATCTACTGCAGGTATTGAGGTCGGTGTATCCGTAGCAGCGACCTCATTATCATTAGATTTAGTACAGCCAGACATCATCAACAGCCCTGCTAGTGCAGCGGCTACAGTGGTCGGTAATATGTTACGACGGGTCACTAACGGGGGAGTCATACACAGCCTTAATATTTAAAAAGATAAACGCTAAAATGCGCGCTAAAATTAGGTAAATTATAATGATAATGATAATAGTTATCAATAATAATTTAA
>DAIPIF010000231.1:0-3298 GCA_036770925.1 Psychrobacter sp. | reverse complement strand
TGTGATGTCAAACTTGCCAGCCAAAGTAGGTAAAGAGCAGCATTATCTATACTTCCTCGATGCCTATGCCCGTATGCGTCAAGGTGGGCGTTTTTATGTAGTGACGATTAATGGCCTACGTCAATTTATGAAGCGCTCGTTTACCGAGGTGTTTGGCAATAGTGAAAAGGTCAAACAAGGCAAAACTTATACCATTACTATGGCGGTTAAAGACTAGATTTTAATCCTTAAAACGACATGAAAAAGCACGCTAAATCTGATTTAACGTGCTTTTTATTTTCTATAAACATTTGCAACATGACAAAAATAAATGAGCAACTTTGTGAGCTTGCGAACAATTGGAGTCGAATGTTTTTTATCATGTTGCGCAATGACATATGTCTCATCACACCATCAAATATTGTCACACTGCAGGTAACTTATAAAATCATCTTACATCTGTCGCTTAAGCAAGTACCCACCCAAAATCGCACTACCGATAATCGGCAATAACACCATCAAGAGTGGCGAAAAGCCTGTCGCCAATGAGACGAAACCAACCAAGTCTTGGATATAACTGAATAACAAACCAAACAGTAATGCCACCACGATTCGCAAGCCTAAGCTATGGGTACGCAGCGAGCCAAAGACAAAGGAACAAGCGACAATCACTAGTGATAATATAGACAAAGGTGACAGCAGCTTTTGCCAAAATGACAGCTCATGCTCTAAGGAGCGGTTGCCCTGTTGCCGCATAAGCTGTCGATGATCATATAGCTGAGTCAGGGATAGATCCTCCGCCACACGAGTCAGCAGATAAACGGACTCGGGCGCGAATGGCAAGCTCAAGGTATCTGAGGCGCTCTTGGTTTGGCTGCTCTCAAAGCCTTGGTTGATCGTCAGTTCAGTCATGTCGTTTAGCTGCCATTCATAACGATATTGCTCACTTGGCTCGGTGCTGGCGGTAGGCGCTGCGACACGTCCACTATATTGCCCGCCTTCGGCACGAATCGCCGTTTGCAATCTGCCATCATTGTCTAAGTGCCAACGCTTCACAGTGCCGATATTGCCTTGCACATCGGCATAATCGATATACAAGATATCGCTGCCATCAGGCTGAGCATCGCCACCTATGCTACCTTCAGTTGTACTTTGAAAACGCGGCTGCACCGTCCAATAACCACGGACAGAAGTGACCAATGAACTACTGTCTTCGTCGTTAATCTCTTTTGCTAACTGATTGGAATGCGGTAGTACAAACTGATTGATGCCTAGAGCCAATAACACAAAAATCAGCGCAGGTTGCAGCACCCAACCGACGATGCGATAGATGCTAACCCCAGCGGCGCGCATGACTACCAACTCGCTTTTATTGGCCAGTAATCCTAAGCCCACGACTGCACCAAGTAGCGCCCCAGTCGGGATAAACTGCTCTAAAAAATAAGGTGAACGATACAGAATATACCTGAGCGCATCTGACATGGTGTAGCTGTCGCTCAGATCTTCAAGCTCAGATAAGTAGGTAAAGAGGATTTGTAATGCCCACAGCCCAACGACGGCAGCGATGATCGCTAACAGTGCATTGGTCTTTACATAGCGACCAAGCACTTTTAGGTTGGCTGAGCGACTGGCAGTAGATCGGCCTTGCGAGGATTGGGCTTTAGATGTCCAGGAGCGCATTATGCTTGACCTCCATGAGAGTCTTTTGCTGGATGATCTCTAGATCCTAATGCCTTATCTTCTAAGCGCACGCGTAATCGATGCTGGAATCGGCTACCCCAATTCATATATAGTGCCAATGCCATGAATCCTACTATCAACCATGCATATGCCCACACGCTGACGCTGCCTTTGCTCACGGCGTTTTTAAGAGAGATAATCCCTAGCGCACAGCTAACAAATAATAAAATAGAGGGAAACAGACGCAACCAACGCCCTTGCCGTGGACGCACTTGCGCGAGCGGCACTGCCAACATAGGAGCGATAATCATCAGCCAAGGCAGGGCAAAACGATAGCCAAGCTCGCCTTGTGCTGCTCGCAAGGTATCGATACTGCTATCTGGTACGCCGCCAGTCGCCACTTGCCAAAGTGCGCCTATTTTTTGGGTTTCAATATTATTTTCAGTGACGATCTCTTTGGAAGATTCAGTCAAGGTAATACGATAACGCTCAAAGCCCACCTGATTATACTTAAGACTGCCTGCACCCACTTCATAACGACGACCTTGGAACAGATCCAACTGCGTCACGCCGCTGCCACTATTGTCTACTTGCACGGCACGCTTAGCGAGGGTAATGGTATCTTTACTGACTTTTTCATTGCCCGTATCGATTAACGCTTTGGGCAGCTCTGGGATGGGTAGCTCATCAAGTGATTCAGAGTTATTTGCAGTGTTTGAGACGTTTACATCTGTAGTAGGAGGATTTTTAGGAGCGCTGCCTTTTTTGACAGGCTCAGTTTGAATCAGCACCACATCTTGCAGTTGTTTTTTGTCATCGCTGAGACTGCCGACATAGAGATGGTAATTGCCACTACTGATAAACTCCTTGGGACGAATCAAGTCAAAGGCACTGGTCAATGCTTGTTGCTGCCAGACACTCTCCGATGAGCGCACACCCCACGGCTTACCTACTACTGACAATGCTGCTTCACCGACAAATAATGCCAGTATTAATGGTGTCATCAGCCGGGCAAGCTTACCACGCGAGACGCCACTGGCATTGATAACGGCCATTTCTTGATCAACATAGAGGCGACCAAACACCAGCATTAAGGCAATAAAAAACGCTAACGGTAGGATAAGCTCCAAAAAATACGGCAAATTATAACCAATAATGGTAAATAACAAACCAATATCCAAATTTCCTTCAGCGGCAATGCCAAAGTAACGTATCAAGCGACCACCGAGCATCATCACCACCAAAAACCCCAATACCAAAGCAGTGGTTGAGGCAACTTGACGGGTCATATAACGGCGTAATATCACAAATAAGTACTCTTCACAGTTGGCAGTCGCGCGCTCATCACAAGGGTCGCGGCATGTATCAGAAAATTTAGTTGAGTTTTCGGCTCTCATAGACGCTTAGGCGTAACCGCTAATGCTAGCATGTTTTTGTAAAAAATGGCTGTGAAATGTGTTTGAAAACATTACCTAAATCTTACTCGTCAGCTATTATTAAATGGAAAGTAATAAGACAAATAAACACATAAACCCCTGAAATCAAATAAATAAAGTTAAGCACTTATTCTTTAGAAAATTTTGTGTGTGGTTCGTATCATTTGATAAGTATCACCCCTATTACTTGTTAGACTTAGTAA